>DASUNJ010000425.1:0-6521 GCA_036277235.1 Thermoanaerobaculia bacterium
GACTCCTTTCGCAAACAGGGGTTTGAATCAGTTCTCTTCACCAGGCAGCCCGTCCGCGCGCCTCAGTCTTTGGAGGAGCAACATGGACCGCATCCCATCGCTCGGCATCGGCCTCGCCTATCAGCCCGCCCTGCGCCCCTACATCGAGGAGAAAAGGGACACGTTCGACTACGTCGAGGTCGTCCCCGACCTGCTCTGGACCGACCTGGGAGCCGGCAGGACGCCGCGCTACGTCGACGACGAGGAGGGGCTCGCGTTCCTCCGCCGCTGGGCAGGCGGCCGGCCCGTGATCCCTCATGGAATCGGGCTGTCCATCGGCACCGCCCACCGCTTCAACCGGGATCATCTGGGCCAGGTGGAGAGGTGGTTCGAGCGCTTCGGGTTCCCATGGCACAGCGATCATCTGGCCTACAACCTGGCCGAGCACGGGATCGACGAGATGAACGTCGGCGTGACGATGCCGCTGCCGCGCGACGAGGAGACGCTGGAGTCGCTGGCGCCCCGGATCGCCGAGGTGCAGCGGCGGCTGCCGGTGCCGTTCCTGCTGGAGAACAACGTCTATTTCTTCGAGATGCCGGGCGAGGAGATGAGCGACGCGCAGTTCCTCAACGGCCTGTGCGCGAGGACCGGCTGCGGGCTGCTTCTCGACCTCCACAACGTCTACTGCAACAGCCGCAACCACCCCCATCCGGGGACCGACGCCTTCCGGCTTCTGGACGAGCTGGACCTGGGCCGCGTGGTGGAGATCCATGTGGCGGGCGGCATGGAGCACGAGGGCTGGTGGCTCGACGCCCACTGCGGACCGCTGCCCGATCCGGTCTGGTCGCTTCTCGAATACGCCCTGCCGCGCTGCCCGAACCTGGGCGGTGTCACCTTCGAGATGCTCGGCTCCTGGTTCGCGGAGATGGGGAGCGAGCGCCTGGAAAGGGAGCTCCTGAGGTTGCGGGAGCTCTGGCACCGGTACCGTTCCGCTCCCTTGGAGCTGGTGGAGGAAAAAACCGCGTGAGCGCGGCGGTCTTCCAGTCGGCGCTCGCCCGCCTGGTTGTCGATCCCGACTTCCGGGACGGCGTGTGCGTGCGCGGGGCCGAGGCCCTTCCCAAAGACCTGTCGGCCCTGGAGCGGGAGCGTCTCCTCGCGGTGGCCGTCGATCGCGGACTGGACATCACCCGCACCCTGCACGTCGGTTTCCGCCTTGCCAAGCTCCTGGCGTGGATTCCCCTGACCTGCGCCGTGCTCGGCCGCGAGGTGCGCATCCGGGAGGTGGGAGAGTTCTGGAAGAGGCGCCTGCCGGTGAGCTTCTACTACCTGGAGGAGGCCGTGGCCTTCTGCGACTACATTCTGGAGCGGGCGGGGGAGGGGCTCGACGTTCCCTACCTGGAGGAGGTCGCGGCCTACGAGCGCGCTTCGCTGGAGCTGCGCCGGGCCCGCCCGGCCGGCGAGCCGGCGGCGCCACAGACTGTGGAATTCCGGCACGATCCCGAGGCGCTGCTCGGAGCCTTGGCGCGGGGGGAGGAGCTCGGAAGCCTGCCCGAAATGCCGTGCCGGCTGGTGGGGAGGCGGGTGGAGGATGGGGTGGAGTGGGCTTTTACAGCCGCCACCAGTCGTAAGCCTGCGCCTCCGGGTCCCAGAAGATGTGGAAGGCGTCGCACTGGTCGTCGTGGAGGTTGATCCCCGGCCTGGCGGGGGACCCTTCCTCCTCGATCCTCTCGAACTCGATCCTGGCCTCGCGGGAGCAGAGGGCGTCCTGCGTGCCGTCCCAGGGGAACTCCAGGGTCCAATGCCGGCAGGAGTCCTTGACCGGGCCGTGCACGATCCCCACGACGAGCAGGTTGCCGCGGATGCCGGTCAGGGCGTAGTCCTCGGTCCCGTCCTGGTCCAGGTCCGCCTCGATCAGGCTGGCGGAGCCCCACTCCGTGCCGGGCTCGCGCTGCCGGAGGACGTCGAGGGCCGCCATGCCTTTCGCCGGAGGCCGTGGGGGAGTCTCCGGACCCGAGGGCGGACGCGCGCCGGCGCAGCCGAGGAGCCCCGGCAGTGCGAGCGTCAGCAGGATGCGGACCGCGGTCTTCATGGCCGGGCGATCTTATCGCCGATCGAAGCGGTCGATGCGCTCCTGGATCTCTCCAGCGATCTTGCGGAGGGAGTCCAGGTCGGTGGCGCTGAGATGCGCCTTCAGCTCTTCGAATAGCGGCTCGACCGGCGGCCGGTAGTCGTGCATCAGGGTCGCGATGTCGCCCTCATAGAGGGCGACGCGGGCGAAGTTCCCCTGACGATAGAGGGAGGGAAGGGCATACAGCTTGAGAAGCAGCAGGCCCTCCACCGTGGCGCAGGGGATCTCCCGCTCGACGAAACGCTGGGTCGTGGCGTAGCGCTGGCGGACCTTCTCGAAGAGTTGGTTGCTGGTCAGGAGGAGGTCAACCTGGAGGCCCTCGAAGGTGCCGCGTGCGAAGTCATCGTCCCGTTTTTCGATCCGGATCTCGGGCAGCTCCTCCAGGGAGGACAGCGCCATGATGAGGTCGATGTCCTCAGTATTGCGGCCCTCTACGTACTTGAGGAGTGCGATGCCTCCGACCAGGAGGTAGTCGGTCCGCCGTTCCCCAAGGAGGACGAAGAGACGGCTCACCGCCTGTAGCAGGTCGTCGCCTTTCACGGCACCTCCGCGATTCCCAAAGTTGAAGAGGACCGCGTTGCGGACGACCTTGCCGATGTGGACTTCCCGGGCCTCCGCGGTTCTCATGACGCTTCGATCTTATCCTCCATCCCCTCGAATTGCCGGATCTCCTCCTTCAGGCTCTCCGGCAGGGGGATGGACCGGCCGCTTCCGTAGTCGACCCAGACGATGACGCCGTGGCCGTCGGCCACCCGCTGGCCCAGGGTTTCGGTGCCGCGGTAGACGATCTCGTAGTCCATCCGGAAGCTGCTCCGTCCGATCTCGGAGACCCGGGCGAGCACTTCGAGCTCGGCGGGATAGCGCACCTGCTGGCGGAAGTTGAGGTGGGCGGCGGCGAGCGCCGGACCGTGCTTCTCCCCCTGCCGGTGGTCGCCCATGTGAACCGCCGCGAAGTAGCTCATCCGGGCCGATTCGCAGTAGGTGAAGTACTTGGCGTTGTTGACGTGCCCCATGGAGTCCATGTCCGCCCAGCGGACGGAGATCGGCTCCACGTGTCCTCTTCGCTCCTCGATCATCGGTTCTCCACCAACTCCAGAAGCCGCTCTGGCGGCCGGCCGACCACGGCCCTGTCTCCGAGCACCCCGATGGGGCGCTGGAGCAGGGTGGGATGGCGCGCCATGGCGGCGATCAGCTCCCTGTCCGGCTCTTCGCCGGTGAGGCCCAGGTCGTTCTTCCGCAACACGTCGTGCGGGCGCAGGCCCAATTTGCGCAGCACGTCGCGGATCTCCTTCTCGGACAGCGGCTCCCGGGTGTACTCCCGGTAGCGGTACTCGATGCCCTTCCCGTCCAGCAAGGCGACCGCCTTGCGGCAGGTGCCTCAGGTCGCGGCGCAGATCAGCTCGATCATGGGCCAGATTCTATCCCGAGCGGGGCAGCGGGATCGGCAAAGAAGCTCTCCAGCCGTTCGAGGTAACGCCCGACGTGTACGCCGTCCATGAGCGCGTGGTGCACTTCGACGGAGATCGGCATGCGGTTCTGGAAAACCTTGCCAAAGACGATCTTGGGAACCGAGTCCTCGGGGTCTTTCTTCCGGGCGTGGGAGAAGCTCGTGAAGGAGATCCAGGGCAGCACCGAACCGTGAATGAGATCGTCCCGATCCTTTCGCGGCTCCAGCCGGCCGTCGCCGGAGCGGAGTCTCTCCAGCGCGGCAGTGCCTTTGGCCGCGAATCGTGAGAAGTCGTCGTCCCAATCGAAGTAGCAGAAGCCGAAGCGCTCGCCGTCGAGCAGGATCGTGGTCCCCAGGCCGATGCGGTCGTGAACGAGCACCCGGTCCCCGCGCAACCGGTACCGGAACGGCTCCACCTCGTTGGCCGCCTTGAGAGCCAGGTAGTGGTACGTGAGGAAGAAAGGAGCCCTCTCCCGAGGGAGGTTCCGAAGGCTCGTTACGTCCATCTGGACGCAGATGTTGAAGAACGGGTGGTCGTACTCCTTGAAGAAGTGGAAGTGCTCGCGCCGCGGCCAGGTCTCTAGGTCCAGGTAGGTGGGCATGGTCGTCAACTTGGTCTTGCGGTTCCTTCCAACAAATCCTCGATCTCCCGTATCAACGCGGGAAGATTCGGACGGATAAAACTCATTTCAGGCGCCGGGATGCGGTTGTGCTTGATGTCCGGAGGGACATGCTTATGGTGAGGGTGTGTGCTTTGCAGGTCAGGGTTGTTCGGGTGTGGCTGTGGATCGTACCAGTAAAGCTTCTCCTCCCCCTTCCACACTTCGTAGCCGTAGCTTTCTATCATGCCGGGCCGGCGATCAAAGACCAGGCGTTCCAGGGCCACAAGCCGGATGGCACCATCGAACTGGACTTCGCCCGAGACGCGTGCCAGTGAGTGCCCCCGTCGGACAAGGGTCAGGGTGGATCGGCGTATCGTGGAAAAACGTTCGGAGAGGGTGTAGAGGAAGAGCTCGTAGTCCTCGGGGCTGCGGAGGGGATCGGTCATGCGACCACCCGGATGAGTCCCTCCAGAGTGGGCCTGTTGCCCTGAATCCGTTGCACCTCGTTCCGATACTCCGCCTGCCTTGCGAGCCAGGTGCGATAGACGCTCGCCCATTCGCTGAAGTCCAGGACCCAGCGATCCTCCTCCGGTTCCTCGCCGTTGCTGTAGACAGCGTAGAAGGTCTCCGACCGCAGACCATACTTACGCTCGAAGTCCAGCAGCTCTTCTTCGAGCGAGTGAATGTCCGCCAGGGTCTCCTGCATGGTCATGATCCACCTCCGCGGGAGATTATAGAGCGTGCCCACCGTCTGACGAGCCCGGTCGCAACCGGCAAGCCACCGTTCATTTCCGGACACCCCGCCCGGAGCCGGACGCTTCTGCAGCCGCCCCGAGTACCTCAATTCTCATGATTGCAACTACTTAGCCTGTGGCACGGGCCGTGCTCCCTCAGGTTGCCGACCGAGGGAGAGCGTACATGGACCGTGAACTGGATCAAAGCTTTCAGCGGCGCCGGACAGGGCGCCGATTGGCCTGGGGAGCCGCTTCCCTGGGCTTGTTGGTGGTAGTCCTCGTGCTGCTGCCCGGCTGGCTGCGGCCTTCCCTGGAGCGCGACCGGATCCGGACGGGCAAGGTGGACCGGGGACCCATCGAGGGGATCGTCGAGGCGTCCGGCACCGTCATTCCCGCTTTCGAGGGTGTGTTGTCGAGCCCGGTGGACGCACGCGTCGAGAGGATCCTCAAGCGGCCGGGCGAGACCGTCCGCGCCGGAGACGAGATCCTCCGGCTCGACACGTCCCAATACCGGCTGGCTCTCGAAACCATCGAGGACAACCTGGCCAAGAAGGTCAACGAGCAGGAGCAGATCCGGCTGGCCCTGGACAAGAGCCTGCGCGACTTGCGCGGCCGCATCGAGTCCAGCCGCCTGGACGCCGAGGCCGCCGAGTACCGCGCCGAGCAGAACCGCAAACTGCGGAAGGACGGCCTCGTTTCCGAGCAGAACCTGAAGGCTTCGGAGGTCGAGGCGAAGAAGGCGCGCATCGAGCTCTCCCAACTGGAAGAATCGGTCGAGGACGAGCGGCGCTCGGCCCAGGCCCGCGTCCAGGGGCTGGCGCTCGACCTGCAGACCCTTCACAAGGAGCGCGCAGGCGCCCTGCGCCGGCTCGAGCTCGCCAGCACCCGCTCGGACCGCGTCGGCGTCCTCACCTGGGTCATTCCCCAGGAGGGCGCCACGATTCGCACCGGCGAGGTCATCGCCCGCATCGCCGATCTCGACTCGTTTCGAGTCGAAGCCACGGTGTCGGACGTCCACTCCTCCAGCCTCGCCCCCGGGCTTCCGGTGCGGGTCATGATCGACGGCCAACCCCTTTCGGGACGGCTTGCCAACATCTATCCCACCATCGAGAACGGCGCGATCAAGTTCGCCGTGGATCTCGACGACGCCCGCCATCCCAAGCTGCGCAACGCGCTGCGGCTGGACGTGCTGGTCGTCACGGCCTCCCGGACCGGCGCGCTGCGGGTGCCCAAGGGGCCGTTCTCGAAAGGCGGCGCGGTGGAGCAGGTCTTCGTCGTGGAGGGGGACCGCGCCGTCCGCCGGAACGTGCGTTTCGGCGTGACCGGGTACGACCATTACGAGGTCCTCGACGGCCTTGCGGAAGGAGAGGAAGCGATCCTCTCCGACATGAGCGATTACGCGCACCTGGAGCAGGTGAGCCTCAAATAGATTGAAGACAGGAGAGAGAGCCATGATTCATTTGGACCAGGTCAGCAAGATGTACCGGACCGACCGTATCGAGACGACCGCGCTCGACAACATCAACCTGGAGGTCGGCAAGGGGGAGCTCGTTTCGATCATGGGCCCCTCGGGTTGCGGCAAGAGCACGCTGCTCAACCTCATGGGTCTGCTCGACGAGCCCTCCAAGGGG
>DASUNJ010000426.1:0-6391 GCA_036277235.1 Thermoanaerobaculia bacterium
GGTGAGCGCCTTTTCCTTTGAGGAGTCGGAGTCGGGCTTTCATTTCTCGCAGCCGCTGCCCCATCTGCACGAGGGCGAGGCGAAGTACACGGGCCCGACCGTGATGCTGATCGACGACCGCGCCATCAGCCAGTCCGAGCACAGCGGCCTGTTCTATGAAGCGGCCAACGACACGAAGCTCATCGGCACGGCCACGGCCGGGGCGAACGGCGACGTGACCCGCTTCACGGTGCCGGGAGGGATCTGGATCGGCTTCACGGGCCACGACGTCCGCCACGCGGACGGCCGCCAGCTCCAGAGGATCGGGCTGGTGCCCGACGTCGAGGCAGCTCCCACCCGCGCCGGTCTCAAAGCGGGAAAGGACGAGGTGCTGGAGCGGGCGGTGGCGTACCTGGAGGAGACGCTGAAGTAGGCCGGAAAGGACCTCAAGGACTTAAAGGACGTAAAGGTCCCAAAGGACCCGGAAGGCCTGTCCTTGATTGTCCTTTAGGTCCTTTAGGTCCTTTGAGTCCTTACAGTTCCTTCCGATAGAACGCCGCGATCTCCCTCCCGAGCTTTTCGCGGCGGACCCACTGCTTGACCCACCACATGGGATCGTAGGGCTCGTCGATGTCCGGAATGGGCTTGCCGGTTCCGGGAAGGTTGTCGAACTGCCCCTCCTCGATCGCCTGCTGGATGCGGTTCTCGGAGATGAGCTGGATGGCACGGCGGCTGAGACGGTCCTGGCTCATGAGAGGATTATCCCATCGGCATGGTCATCCGAGAAGCCACCGCATCCGATGCCGCCGCCCTGGCGGCGCTTTCCACCCAGCTCGGATATCCGGCGCAGCCCGGTGAAGCCGCGGAGCGCCTGTCCGCGCTCGGCTCCACCGGCGCGGTGCTCGTTGCCGAGGAGGACGGCTCCGTCCTGGGCTGGATCCACGTCTGCGGCATCCGGTTCTTCCAGTCGCCGCCGTTCGCCGAGGTGGGCGGGCTGGTGGTGGACGAGGCTTCGCGGGGAAGGGGAGCCGGGAAGCTCCTTCTCGAAGCCGCCGCCCGCTGGGCCGCGGAGCGCGGCTACCGGAAGCTGCGCGTGCGCAGCAACGTGGTCCGCGAGGATGCCCATCGCTTCTACGAGCGGGAAGGCTTCCGGCGGGTGAAGACGCAGGTCGTGCTCGACCGCAGGCTGCCGTAGGGTGGCGCGCCGTTTTTCCGGCGCGCCACCCCGTTCTTTCGGCGCGTCACGCCGTTTTTCCGGGGCCACGCGCCGTAACTTCGGCGCCACGCGCCGTTTCTCCGGCGTGCCAGCCGCTTTTCCGGCGTGCCACCCCATTTCTCCGGCGCGTCACGCCGTAACTTCGGCGTCGAGCGCCGTTTTTCCGGCGTGCCAGCCCGTTTTTCCGGCGTCACGCGCTGAAACTTCGGCGCCACGCGCCGTAAACACGGCGCGCCACGCCGAGGTTGCTATGATCCCCGCCTGATGGACAGATTCGCCCGCTATGGCTGGTTCACCCTCGCCTACAACATCGCCGTGATCCTCTGGGGAACGGCGGTGCGCGCCACCGGGTCCGGCGCGGGATGCGGCAGCCATTGGCCTCTGTGCAATGGCGAGATGCTGCCGCGGGAGCCCCGCATCGAGACGATCATCGAGCTGACGCACCGCGTCACCAGCGGCCTCGCGGGCCTCCTGGTGATCGGGCTCGTGGTGATGGCGTTCCGCAGCCGTCCAAAGGGCCATCCGGCGCGCCGGATGGCGGTGCTCTCGCTGATCTTCATCATCACCGAGGGAGCGGTCGGCGCCGGGCTCGTGCTGTTCGAGCTGGTGGCGGACAACCAGTCGATGGCGCGGGCCCTGTTCATGGCGACGCACCTGGTCAACACGTTCTTCCTGCTCGCGTTCCTGACCCTGACGGCCCACTTCGCCTCGGGCGGGGCGCCCTTCCGGTGGCGCGGCCGGGGGAGCGGGCTCGCGGCTCTCGGGCTGGGTGCGCTGATCGTGGCGGGGGTGAGCGGCGCCGTGGCCGCGCTGGGGGACACGCTCTTCCCCTCCGCCTCCCTCGCCGAGGCCCTGAGGCAGGACATCTCGTCCACGGCGCACCTGCTGATCCGCCTGCGCATCCTCCACCCGGTGCTCTCGGTGTCGGCGGGCCTCCTGGTGGCGCTCCTGGCGGCGCGGGCGATGTCCGACCCCGCCCTGGCAAGGCCCGCCCGCTGGACCGCGGGGCTGGTCGTGGCGCAGATCGTGGCCGGGGTGGTGAACGTGCTCCTGCTGGCGCCGGTGTGGATGCAGATCGTCCACCTGCTCCTGGCGGACCTGCTCTGGATCTCGGCGCTCCTGCTGGCCGCGCAGGCGCTGGCGGCTCCCGAGCGACTCGTCCGCGCGACCGAGTCGCTCGGCACCGCGATTCGTGATGGGTCAGCGTGACCGCTTACCGGTTCTCCCCTCGCCGCCTCCCAGGCCTGGGTTCGACTCCCGGCAGTTCGGCGCGGATCGTCAGAGCCGGGGCACCTTCCTGGTAGGCGGCGAGGCGCTCCGGCGGCATTCCTTCGCGCTCGATCCACTTCTCGGTCCCATCGAACCCGGCCGCGCGGACTCCGCCGCCCTTGAGAGGCAACGACTCGAAGCGGCAATAGAAGCGGCCATCTGCCCAGCGTTTGATCTCCAGCCCGCCCTGCATCGGGGGCCACTTCGTGGGCGGCTTGGCGATGCGCTCGCGGATCTCACGCGGGAGCGCGGCTGCGGCCAATGCGCCCAGGAAGTACTGATCCTTCTTCTTCGGTTTCTTGCCCTCGCCGATGGCAGCCAGGAATGCGCCTCTGGCCTTGTTCTCCCCGACTACTTTTTCCCTCTGCACACCTCTGGCCCCGGCCGTCCAGGGCTCGCCGTCCAGGGCACACGCCGTGAGCAACGCATACCTGACCTGAAGCCAGGACACGGCGCAATCCAGCACCGCAGCGTCACCCTCCCGATGCGCGTGGAGCGCAGCAGCGGCATGACCTCCGAGATGCAATTGATCATGGCTCACGGTGAGGATCTCGCCGCCGCCGTGTCCGTCCTGGTCTTCGCTCTTGTAGTAGTTGAGGAGTCGTTGTCGGCCGTCTTCCGCGCCGCCTACATACCCGGCGACGGCATAGAGGAGCTTCATGTTTTGCGAACCACCGCCGAAGCGGTGCGGGCCGGCGCCTTCGTAGGCGAACGGCACGGGCCTGTGGGGATCGTCGAACAGGCGCGCGAGCAGCCAGCCCATGGCAGTCTGTACGTGGATGCCTCTGGTCGGCAGCTTCTTCACGCCTTCGTCAGCCGTCACGTCTTCCTCAGCCGCCATGTCTTCACCAGCCGTCATGTCTTCACCAGCCTGTAAGTCTGCTGTACCTTCCCGTCAACCACGACTTGAATCTCGCCGCGGATCTCGATCACAGGCGGCTTTGGCGGATCGATCGGTGGATCGACCGGCGGATCGATCGGCGGGATGCCCGTACCTACCACGAGCTGCGCCTCCGACGCCCGCTTGCCGCTTTGCTGAGCGTAGAGCAGGATCAGCGTACCGTCGCCGGGGCGCTTCTGCAGCACGATCGGCGAATTCTTCGAATTGCCAAGCGCCGCGAAAGTTTCCCCTTCTTTCGTGTACGCAACGAAGTTGACCTTCCCGTCCCCTGCCCAGTCCCAGGACAACGTCTTCCCTTCCAGGCGCAGATTCGTGGGCGGCGCCACCACCCCACCGGACGGGCCGCCGGAGGGACCAGGCTTTCCGCACGGCGGGCAGTTTTCCCCACAGATCGGATCGGGTTTTCCCGTGAACCGCTTGTAGTCACACCAGTCCATCGGACGGTCTCCGCCTTCCGCGATGGCGAAGTCCCAGACCTCTTGCCCGACGGTTGAAGGAACGCGACTGAGCCCTGCCTGTGCATAGAGCTCTTTGAGGATGAGGAAGGCTCGCCCGCCGAGCTGTTCCGAACCGATAGCGGTGATCTGCCTGCCAATGACCTCCGGGTCCGACTCTCCGTACCGCGCATAGACGCTGGAGTCCCCTGCACTCGTGAAGCGTACGGAAGGGTTCAGCTTTTTGCTGATGTCCGGCGCTCCTGGCCTTCGCCATTTCACCGTGACGTTGGCGGGAGGACTGTAACCGTTGGGGCCGATGCTGCCGCGAAGGTTGGCCATGGGCACCTCCTGTTCTTATAGCTTTATTTTCATGCTTTCCGTAATAACATAGCACGAAGACAGCCAAGAGAGGAAGCAAGCCGCAAAGGCTACACGGCAACCTGCGTGGGGTACGCCATCTCTTCTCCCTCCATGGTGGCGAGCACTTCGCCGTAGGCTTCGAGGTAGCCCTCGACCATCCGCTCCGTGGTGCGCTCGATGGCCCGCGAGCGGGCTCCGGCGGCCAGGGTGGCGCGGCGGTCGGGGTCCTCGATCAGGCGGATGAGGGCGTCCTCCAGGGCCTCCGGATCGTCCGGCGGCACGAAGACCGCGCGGTTGCGCCAGAGCTCGCGCAGGCTGGGGATGTCTCCCAGGACCAGGGCGCAGCCGGACAAGGCGGCTTCGAGGACCGAGAGGCCGAACGGCTCGTAGCGCGCCGGCAGGACGTAGATGGAGGCGCGGCCGAGCCAGGCGGCCAGGGCGCGTTGCGAGAGCCGGCCGAGCAGACGGGTGTGGTGCGGGCGCGCCTCGCCGCCGTCCGGATGGTGGTTTTCGCCGGCCACGAAGACGGGCCAGGGGAGGCGGGGCGCCACGCTCTCCAGCGCCTCCAGGTTCTTGGCCTCGTCCCCTAGGCGGCCGGCCGAGAAGAGCATGGGCTCCTTGGCCGTGGCCCGGAACTGGCGGACGTCGCGGCCGTTGTACACGACCGTGGCGCGCGGGAGCGGACCGTAGTGGCGGCAGAGGGCAGCCATCATCGCGGACGACGGCGCGACCACGAGGTCGGCAGCGGCCAGGCCGGCGCGGACCTCCTCGCGGTAGCGGTGCCAGTCCTCCGGCGCGGGCTCTTTCTTGACCGCCTCCCACCAGGAGAGGACGCAGGAGTGGCCGACGACGATCTTGGGGGCGTGCCACGGGAGCGCCGCGTGGGCGTAGCCGTTGAGATGGATCAGGTCGGGAGCGAAGCGCTCCTCCAGGCCGAGCAGCCAGTCGCCGGCGCGCTCCACGTCGCGCCAGGGATCGTCCATCCACTCCAGCTTGAAGTTGCTCTCGAACACCTTGAGCCGGGGAATGCGCCCGGCCATCTCGCGCTGCAGCCCGTCGACCTGGGCGCCCATGGTGGCGATCGCCACCTCGATCCCCTGATCGGCCAGGCCGCGCGCCAGCTCGAGGGCGCAGGTCCAGACGCCGCCGACCGTGTCCGCGGTCATCAGGACCTTGCGCGGCATAGGATGCATCTCGCTCATTGCAGTCACCTCGCCCGGCGCCGGATACAGATGTGCCGTAGGACGAATCTCATCCAAGATTCGTGCCCAGGCCTCCCCCCGGGACCTCCCCCGGAAGTGCCCTGAAATCTTCCGGGAGAGGCGAGAATCGTTTGTAAAGTTTGCTTAGCTTCCGCTCTTGGAGCCGGGCGGTTGCGGCAGGGTGATGTCGATCGGAGTCACCTTGCCGAATGTGGCGAGCGGCTTGTCCTGGCCCTGGGGCGGGCCGACCACGAGGATGGCGAACTCCTCGGGCCGCAGGTGGCGGGCCGCGGCGTCGCGCACCTGGGCTGGGGTGACCGCCTCGATGCCGGCGCGGTAGCGCGACAGCCAGTCGCGCGGGTAGCCGTGGAACTCGGCCTGGATCTGCTGGCCCAGCACCTTGCGCGGCGCGTCGATGCGGAAGATGAAGGAGTCCAGGAGCCCGCGCTTGGCGACCTCGATCTCTCCTTCCGTGGGCGGGACGGCCTTGAGGTTGCGGGCCTCCTCCAGCAGGGCGTCGATGCTGGCGCCCGTGGTTTCGACCTTGGTGGTCGTGAAGAGCATGGCCATGCCGGGGTGGTCCCAGGCGGTCCCGACCTGGCCGGACACGGCGTAGGCGAGCCCCTTCTTGGTGCGCACGTTGCTGAACAGGCGGGAGACCGTGGAGGCGCCGAGCACCTGGTTCATCACCTCCAGGGCGTAGTAGTCCGGATGGTCCCGGCGCACGCCGAGGTGCCCCATGATGATGCCCGACTGCGGGATGTCGCCCTTCTCGGCGTAGTAGATGCCGGGGGTGAGCCGCTCGCGCCAGGAGGGCGCGGCGAGCTTCGTCTGCGGTCCCCGGGGCCAGTCGCCGAGCGCCTCGCGCACCCAGCGCACGGCTTCCGCGGACGAGAAGTCGCCCACCAGGCCGACGACGGTGCGGTCCGGATGGAACATCTGCCGGTGCCAGGCGAGCGCGTCGTCCCGGCTGATGGCACCGAGGGTGGCGTAGGTCTCGGTCCAGCCATAGGGGGAGTCCGGCCCG
>DASUNJ010000427.1:0-4811 GCA_036277235.1 Thermoanaerobaculia bacterium
GACCTCTCGCAATCGCAGATCGACCGCTCGGGGAGGCTGTTGCCCGGGACGCTGGGTGGCGTGACGGTCCGGGTCGGGAGCCGGATCGAGATGCACGGCGCGCGCGCCGCGCTCCAGGATCTGCTCGACGCCGCGGCGGCCGGCAAGCTCCGGCCGCTGCCGCAGCTCCTGGCGCTCGACTGGAGCGACTTCGTCCGCCAGAACGGCGAGCTGAACTACGCGCAATCTTCGTTTTTCATCCGCTACCTGCTCCAGGGGGAGCAGGGCACGCTGGCGCCGGGGTTCCGCGCATTTCTCCAAGAGGTTTCCAACGGGAAGCCCCCGGAGCCCGAAGCCTTGCGGGAGAAGCTGGGGAGGCCGTGGCCGATGCTGGAGGCGGGGTTCCGGTTGTGGGTTCTGGGTCAGAGGTAGCGGCCCTCACCCCCTGGCCCCCTCTCCCATCGCCCTCCCCCCGACCGGGAGAGGGGGAACGTGGATGAAGCCGCGGTTACGTCCCCCTCTCCCGGGGGTCGGGTGTGCGATGGGAGAGGGGTCAGGGGGTGAGGGCCGCTTCCTCGCGCCACACCGCTTCGCCCTCCGCATAGTGCTCGCGCTTCCAGATCGGCACCTCGGCCTTGAGGCGCTCCAGGGCGGTACGGCTGGCCTCGTAGGCTGCGGCGCGGTGCGGAGAGCCCACGGCGATGACCACGCTCGCCTCGCCCACCGGGACCTCTCCCAGGCGGTGAACGATCGCGACCCGCGGCCCGCCAGCTTCTAGATCGGAGACGATTTTCGCCAGCGTGTCCGCGGCCATCCGGCGATAGGCGCTGTAGGTGAGCTTCTCGACCGCCCGGCCGGCGTGATGGTTGCGTACCGTCCCCAGGAAGACCACCACGGCGCCGAAGCCGGGAGCTTCGACGCTCCGGACCGCCCGGTCGACGTCGATGGGGCCGTCCACCAGCTCGGCCAAGCCAATTCCACCCGAAACCGGCGGAAGCAGGGCCACCTCGATTCCGTCCTGGAGGGGCTCGTCCGGGGCCGAGATGCGTCCGTCCACGGCGATGGCCAGGCGGGGCCAGAGGGGAGCGAGAGCGGGGTGGTCGCGGTCGAGCCGGGCGCGCAGGTCGGCGACCCGGCTACCTTCGGGCAATTCGATCTCGGTCTCCGTCGCGCCCAGGGCATCCCCGGCGCTGGCGAAGGCGAGCAGGCGGATCTTCATGCGAGGGATGGTAGCAGGGGGCGGCCGGAGCCGCCCCCTTTCAGATGGGTCAGGGAGCGTCGGTGCTGCTCCCGGCGGGGGTGCGAACCGATTCCAGGAAGCGGTCGAACTCGGACTCAGCCTTCACTTTTTCCCATCCGTAACGCTCCTGCAGGGAACCGACGAGCTTGTCGCGGTTGCCCTCGGAACGGTCGAGGTCGTCATCGGTGAGGTTGCCCCAGAAGCGCTTGACATCGCCCTTGAGCTGCTTCCAGCGGCCTTCAAAGATGTCGTCGTTAGCCATGGTGTGCTCCTTTCGTGAGATACGACGGTCCACCCTCCATGCAAAGCAAGATCCGGGCCGGCTCTCCTCGTATAATCCGCGTCGCCGAAGGAGGAAACGTGGCGATCCTGGAGAGCAAGGTCAAGCGGAGCGAGGCATTCGAGCGTCAGGCGGAGCACTGGCGGATGGAGGTGGAGCGGCTGCGCGAGGAGGAGGAGGTCCTGAAGCTCGGCGGCGGCCTCAAGGCCCAGGACAAGCAGCGCGCCCAGGGCAAGATGACGGCGCGCGAGCGGGTCGAGGTCCTCTGCGATCCCGGTTCTCCGTTCCTGGAGCTGGGGTTGTGGACGGCCTATGGCTTCTACGAAGAGTACGGTGGCGCCCCGTCGGCCGGCGTGGTCGTGGGGATCGGAAAAATTCACGGCCGGGACGTGGTGGTGGTCTCGAACGACGCGACCGTCAAGGCCGGCGCCTGGTTCCCCCTGACCGCCAAGAAAGTCCTGCGGGCGCAGGAGATCGCGCTCGAAAACCGGCTGCCGATCGTCTACCTGGTGGATTCGGCGGGCGTCTTCCTGCCGCTCCAGGACGAGATCTTCCCGGACCGCGAGCACTTCGGCCGGGCGTTCTACAACAACGCCCGCCTTTCCGCCGAGGGGATCTTCCAGATGGCGGCGATCATGGGCTCGTGCGTGGCGGGCGGCGCCTACCTGCCGATCATGAGCGACGAGTCCCACATCGTAGAGGGCACCGGCTCGATCTTCCTCGCCGGCCCCCATCTGGTGCAGGCGGCCATCGGCGAGCGGATCGAAAGCGAGGAACTGGGCGGCGCCCTGGTCCAGTGCGACATCTCCGGCGTGGTGGACCATCGGCATCCGGACGACGCCTCCTGCCTGGAGAAGATCCGCAGCCAGTTCGCCCAGCTCGCGGCGGGGGAGCGCGCCCCCTTCGCCCGGCGCGAGCCGGCAGAGCCTCTCTACCCGGCCGAGGACCTCTACGGCATCATGCCCATCGACCGCTCGCGGCCCTACGACGCGCACGAGCTGCTCGCCCGTCTCCTCGACGGCAGCGAGCTCGACGAGTACAAGGCCACCTACGGTCAGACGCTGGTCTGCGGCACCGGCTGGATCGGCGGCTGGGCGGTCGGCATCGTGGCGAACCAGCGCTCCATCGTCCCGCGCAAGACCGGCACCGGCGCTTCGGACAAGGAGCTCCAGATTGGCGGCGTCATCTACTCGGATTCGGCGGACAAGGGAGCGCGTTTCGTGGAGCTGTGCAACCAGAAGAAGATCCCGCTCCTCTTCATTCAGGACGTGACGGGCTTCATGGTCGGCAGCCGGGCCGAGCGCGGAGGGATCATCAAGGACGGCGCCAAGATGGTGAACGCGGTGGCGAACTCGACCGTCCCCAAGATCACGCTCTTCGTGGGCAATTCCTACGGCGCGGGCAACTATGCAATGTGCGGCAAGGCCTACGGCCCGCGCTTTCTCTATGCCTGGCCGTCGGCGTCGATCGCGGTCATGGGGGGAGAGCAGGCGAGCAAGACGCTCCTCTCGATCCAGCTCAAGAACCGCGGAGCGGACGTGTCCGAGGAGGAGAAGAAGGAGCGTCTCCGCGAGATCCAGGCACGCTACGCCGCGGCCATGAACCCCCGCTACGCCGCCGCCCGCCTGTGGGTGGATGCCGTCATCGACCCGGCACAAACCCGGGAGGTGATCGCCCGCTCGCTCGCCTGCGCGGCAATGAACCCGCACATCCCGGAGTTCAGGACGGGCGTGCTGCAGACCTGAGGTCGAATCAGCCGTCGGGCTACTTGAGTGCCTCGATCAAGGCGATGTCTTTCTTGAGGATGTCGTTGACTAGCTCTCCGACCTCCATCCCTTTGGCCTGGGCGCGCTCCGTCAAGTAGCCGAGGACCTCCTCGTCCAGGTAGATCGGCATGTTGAGCTTGGCTCCGGGACGGTAAAGCCTTCCGCGCTCTCCCTTCGAGAAATCGTACCCTCGTTTCATAGCTATGTAGGGAGGGGCTCGTCCCCTCCCGGGCGGGGGTAAGCCCCGCCCAAAGTGAACAGCATTGGAGTCTAGCCCGTATCCCACCGCTTCAGGATCATGTTGATCTCGTCCCGGTGGGTGCTCTCGTCGCGGATCAGGTCGTCGAACTCGACGGCCAGGCCGTAGTGGCCGAGGGCCTCGGCCTGCTTGCGGCGGAGCACGTAGCGGTCGATGGTCTCGATCTCGTCCTCCAGGGAGTTGCGGAGCATCTCCTTGGAATCCCGGGCGGGCTTGACGGGCGCGGGCTGCGTCGTCGGGGTGCCACCCAGAGCGACGATCTTGTCGGCCAGGAGCTGGGCGTGGCCGAGCTCGTCCGGGATCTCACTCTCGAAAAACTGCCGCAGCTCCATGCGCCACTGCCCCTGCACCTGGCTGGCATAGGTGCGGTAGCTGATGACCGCCGCGTACTCGTGGGCCAGATCCACGTTCAACCCTTCGATGAACTTGTCCTGGCTCACCTCGGCAGAGCCCTGGGTCTGCCGCTCTTGTTCCGTTGTCGTCGCCATGTCGTAAACCCTCCTCTCGTTCTCCGGTGGGTGCATGCAAAATCTTGACCCCCCAGGGGCGGGAGACCCGCTGTGCTAGGCTTGCCCGTCCTATGAGGACGATCCGGATCGGCAACGGCCAAGGCTTCTGGGGAGACAACGTCGATGCCCCCGTGGAGCTGCTGCGCGGCGGGGAAATCGACTACATCGGCATGGACTACCTCGCCGAGGTGACCCTGTCGATCATGATGCGGCAGAAGCGCAAGGACCCGAGCCTGGGCTATGCCACCGACTTCATCGAATTCATCCGGCGGGTCCTCCCTGAGATCAAGGAGCGCAACGTCCGCATCCTTGCCAATGCGGGCGGGCTCAACCCCCGCGCCTGCCGCGAAAAGATCTTCGAGGTGGCCCGCGAGCTCGGCGTCTCCGGCCTCCGGGTCGGGGTGGTGGAGGGGGACGACATCTTTCCCCGCCTGCGCGAGCTGATCGACGGCGGGCATCCCCTCGAGAACATGGATACCGGCGCGCCCCTGGCTCCCATGATCGACCAGGTCATGAGCGCCAACGCCTATCTGGGCGCGCGGCCGGTCTGCCAGGCCCTCGGCGACGGCGCGCTCATCGTCCTCTGCGGCCGGATCACGGACACCGCGCTGGCCCTGGCGCCCATGATGCACGAGTTCGGCTGGGCCGAGGACGACTGGGACCATCTCGCCGCCGGCACCATCGCCGGTCACATCATCGAATGCGGCGCCCAGTGCACCGGCGGCAACTTCAGCCGCTGGTGGGAGGTCCCCGACCTCTGGAACGCCGGCTATCCCGT
>DASUNJ010000428.1:0-10105 GCA_036277235.1 Thermoanaerobaculia bacterium
CGCTTGGCCACGACGGCCTGGACCGTGCCGTCCGAGAGGAGCGCCGCGGCGTTCCACAGGCCGGGATGGCCGGGGGTGGCGGCCCCGGAGCGGGCGAGCGTGCCCACGATGGCCGGCGGCCCGCCGGTCAGGTCGCGGGCCAGGTCTGCGGTGGCGGCCAGCGTGCGGTCCACGAAGGCGGGATCGAGCAGGAGGTCTCGGGGCGGATAGCCCGGCACGGCCAGCTCGGGGAGGACCACGAGATCGGCGCCGCGCCGCGCTCCTTCCCGGACGACCGCGGCGAGTCGGCGGCGGTTGCCGTCGAAATCGCCGATGCGCGTGTCGACCTGGGCCAGGGCGATCTTCAGGGACGGTTCCCCATTTCGCGGGCAATGCTGTCGAGCAGGTTGAGCGCGGCCAGCACGGAATCTCGCCGCAGGCAGACCTCGTCGCCGAGGAGGAAGGTGCGGTAGCCCAGGGAGAGGAGGAAGGCGGCATCGCCGATCTCCGATGCCTCGGGGACCGGGTGGCGGGCGAGCGAGGGGAAGAGGCGGCTGGCGGCGATCGCCTCGGGGTCTGCCGCCAGGATGTCCCGCACCGCGCCCACCAGGCGGTGGGGCTCGACCACCTCCACGAAGAGGTCGCCGCGGGCCGCCACCAGCCGGCCGAGCCGGGCGCCATGGGTGCGCGCGAAGGCGAGGCCGCGCCGGGTCTCGATCTTGAGGAGGATCTCGGCCTCGGGGAGGAGCTCGCGCACCTCGCCCACATCGTCCGGGCTCTCGACGTACGAGAGCATCACCCGCCGCAGCCCGGTCTCCCGCACGGCGGCGAGCCAGGCCCGGTCGGCCGCGGTGAGCGTCCCTTCCACTTGCAGAGACGGGTGCGGGATGTTGACCGACTCTCCCGGCCCGACGACCCGGCGGGGACCGTCCTCCAGGATCAGCCGGTCGCCGTCCACGGCGACGACGCGGGCGTGCTGGCGGCCGTCGTCGAAGAAGGCGTCCGCCGGGGTGTGGACGCGGATGCGGTGGCTGATGCGGACGGCGGTGAAGGGGGGGACGGCGGCCTCCACGACGCGGAGCTGCCGTCCTTTCAGATCGACCCAGAGCGGCGGGCCGAGCGCGGCGAGGCGGGCGAGGACGGCGGCGGGCGGATCGGCCAGCGGCATCACCGTGTTGAGCCGCAGGCCGGAGACGAGCGGGTGCGCCGCCACCTCCGCCAGGAAGGGGGCGTACGGCGGGACCGTCACGATCGCCTGCACGCGCATCCGCGCCCTTGGCTAGATCTCCAGCGTCGAGCCGCAGAAGGTGCAGACGTGCCGTCCCATGGCCGTGGCCGGGATGCGGGCGGCGCAGCTCGGGCAGGCGAGGACCCGCGGGCCTTCCTTGCGGATGCGCTCCGCCACCGCCTTCACTTTGCCCTCCTCCTGGCGGGCGCGCATGTTGGCCTCGAAATCGTCCAGGTGCCCCCAGGCGCGGGCCACGAGCCCCATGGCGTAGTCCACCGCCCGCTGTTCGTCGTCGATCCGGAACACCCGCTTGCGCCCCACGGCCTCGGCCCACTGGCGGTCCACCTCGTCGCCGCCCCGGCCGGTGGGACGGCGCAGGAACCAGGTGTTCCACGTCTGGGCCACCCGCTGCCAGGTCTGCACGGAATCGAAGGCCTCCGGCGCGTTGCCGAACAGCCGCGCGGTCCACGACGCGGCCGCGTTGCCCTGCCGGGGGGCGGAATCCCCCAGGAGGCGGGTCACCTGGCTGCTCGGAATGGTGGAGTGCATCGGCGCGTCGCCGAAGACGATGAGGAAGGGGTGCGCGGCATTGGGGGCGGTGACGTGGTTCTCCACCCACCAGGCGAACAGGCCGTAGCTCTCCGGCGCGTCGCCGCCGCCGCCTTCGCCGTAGAGCGAGCCGAGCTGCTGCTCCAGGTCGTAACCGTGGGCGAACTCGGTCACCTGGAGCGGCCACCGGTCGGCCTTGGCGTCGCCGATCGCGGCGAAGCAGATCTCCAGGTCCTCGCGGTACTGCGCGAGGGTGTTGTAGAGGAGCGGCAGGCGGTCGAAGATCTCGAACGGCCAGTTGGCCATGGAGCCGGTCACGTCCACCGCCACGATGAGCGGGTTGGCCGACTTCGTGGTGATCCGCTTGCGCGGGTCGATGAGCTCGGGATGAGGCGGCCCGGTCTTGGCCCGATAGGTGCGGGGACCGCTCGCCGCCGCGGCAGCTGCCGCCGCGGTGCGCGCATCCTTGCCCCCCTCGCCGAAGGAATAGCTGCTGTCGCCGTACCAATCCGACGTGTCGTCGCTCCACGAATACATCGATCGCCTCCCTGTCCGGCTGCGTTTTGTGGTGGCGTCAGTCTACCGGCGACGGGGTGTCGAGCGCCAGCGTGGCGAGGCCGAACTCGCGCCGGAAGCGGGCGGCGAGCCCGCGCTCGTCGATGAGATCCGCCACCGCCGGCGGCACCAGCTCGCGCCAACCCTCGCCGCGCGCCATCGCCTTGCGCACTGCCGTGCCATCGAGAGCGATGCGGCGCTCCGGGGGGATCAACTGCACCGGGTGGATGACGGGGTAGACCTCCTGGAGGAGATCGCGGACATAGGCGTTGGCGGTGACGAAGAGGTCCAGGGGACCGAGGAGCCCGGCCACCATCTCCCGCCAGCGCGGGCCGTTCCCGAGGTCGGGCACGGGGATCAGCTCGCAGCGCCCGCTCTCGGCCTTTCCGCCGAGCACCCGGCGGATCATGTCCGCGCTTTCCTCGGCGGTGAACGGATTGCGCACGTCGTAGCGGTTGGAGCTGCCGATCCCGATCACGACCTCGCCGGCCCGCTCCAGGAGCGCCTCCAGCACCGCGGCGTGGCCCAGATGGACCGGCTTCCAGCGCGCCACCATGCCCAACCGCCGGATCTCTCTCATGCCCGGGATGATAACGGCCCCCGGCCCGCCGCCGAGCGGACCGGGGGGTGCTGCACTCCTCCAACCCAGCTATTCCTAGTGCACGTCAGGGTCGACGGCACTGACCAGCCAATTGAGGGCTACCTTCTCCCACTCCTGCTCCGTCGAGGCGTCGATGTATCGGCTCGTGGCGTCGATGCCCGTCTCCTTGCCGAGGCGGCGGGCCTGGAGCGTGGCGATGGCGCTGTTGAGCACCACGGCGTTGCGCTCCATCCCGACCTGCTTGAAGAAGCGGATCGCCTCCTTGAAGATCTCCTGCGCGTCGGCGGGGAAGGCCCGCGAGTGGCGCATGTCCAGGAGAACGGGGAACTTGCGGCCCCGGGAGCGGATCGTCTGCTTCATGTCGTCGAGGAGCGTGCTCAGGTCCTGCTTCTGAAGGAACCCTTCGAACACCAGCTTGTAGCCGTATTGCGTCTGCTCGATCCGGTGCATGTCCAGCCCTCCCTTGAGAAAAGATCCGACGACTGCAAGAACTCCAATTACATAAAGAGTGCAGGAAGACGGGCGAGGAGGGACAGGGAAAAAAAGAGGGGAGCCTGAAAGGCTCCCCGGCGATGGCTCAGTCGGCTTGAGCCAGCTGAGCTACAGATTGAACGAGAACGTGGCGAGGATGCCGTCGAGCGTCATCTCGGTGGTGACGCTCGTGCCTGGGACGGGACCGATCACCGGCGAGATGAACGGGCCCGAGATCTCCTCGGAGAGGGCGCGGTAGTAGCCCAGGTTCATGGTCAGGGACTCCGTCACTCCGACGCCGAGGCCCACCGTGACATGCGTGCCGAAGACGGCGGGAGAGGCCACGTTGAAGAAGGTCGCCTCGTCCGGGATGGCGCCCTCGGTCTCGTTGTAGCCGGCGCGCAGGGCGAGCTTCGGCGTGGCCTGGAACTGGACGCCGAGGGCGTAGGCCGTGATGTCCTGCCAGCCCAGGGTGTCGCCGAAACCCGCGGCGTCCTCGAAGAACATCTGCTTGGCGTCGAGGGCGATCTTGAGCCGGTCGGTGGGCGTGAATCCGAGGCCGACCACGATGTTGGCCGGGTTGTTCACCTGCAGGCTGAGCTTGCGGTCGGTGCCGAAGGTGGGCAGGTTCGGGTTCGCGACCGCCGAGTTCCACTCGAAGTCCTCGAAATCCATCTCGGTCTGGTAGGAGAGGCCGATGTTGAACGCGTCGCTCACCTTGTAGAGCACGCCGACCTGGGCGCCGAAGCCCCAGGCGCTGTCGCTGTCGGCGTTGGGCACGAAGCAGACGCCGCCGGCCGAGCAGTCGGGGGCGGCGAAGCCCGCGGGGCGGGCGGTCAGCGAGGCGCGGCCGACGACGAGCGCGCCGCCGATCGACAGCGAGTCGTTGATCTGGCAGGCGACCACGGTCGGCACCTTCATCAGGGCGTAGCTGGAGTAGACATGGCCGAAGCCGAAGGGCTGCGGCGCGAAGAGAGGGTTGGTCGAGTCCTGGGGGAAGTCGGCGCCGAAGCCGGCGAGGCCGAGGAAGCCGACGCCGAAGGCGATCTTGGAGCCCGGCTTGTGGGCGGTGAAGCCGAAGGCCGGGATCAGCGCCGGGTCGGCGCTGTGCTCGGTGCTGCCGGAGAACGGACCCACCGAGCTCGAGATGGTGATGTCGTCGTCGGCCAGCTCGGCGCTGAACTCCATCTTGTGGCCGTCGAGCTGGGTGAGCAGGGCCGGGTTCAGGTTCAGTGCGCCCAGAGCATCGTTGGGCAGCGCGACACCGGCGCCTCCCATGGAGCTGTTGACCGCCCCGATACCGTGCAACTGGTTGCCGTTGCCCGCCCAGGCCGGGAGCGCGGCGCAGGCGGAAAGGAGGAGAGCGAAGCCTTTGAACTTCCGTGACATGACGATCTCCCTGATCAGTCTCGCTGATCGTGAATGTGCGGTTCCCCAGCGGCCGGGGGTGCGGCGCCCCGCGGCACGGAAACCTTTGCACCTAGGAATAGCTGGCGGAAATCATATCGGAAGCCATGGCCCCGTCAAAGGGCATACTGCGCAAAAGCTTGTCACCTGCGCACCGAAGTGCTCAGAAGGCGCACATCTCCGCTTGCGGCGGAAGACTGAAATCCCCTATCCTACGAGGCAAATTCGCTTGACAGTCGAGCGTCGACGTCCCCGAGGGGAGCGTCCCGCCGTGCGAGCCGCAGCAGGGCAGCCCCCGCCGGCAGCGAAAGGAGAGAGACAGGAATGGTGGAGCCAGATGTCGCAGTGCGGGTTGCCGACCCGGGCATTCCGGCCATCGCCGGCCTGCCGGACTGGGCGAACCGCCATACCGACAACGCCCTGGTCGGCTTGTTGGTGGTCCTGGCGCTCACGGTGGCGGGCTCCCTCCTGCTCTACTTCGGCGGTGGTCCTGCCTGGCCCCTCTTCGTGTTCCTGGCGGTCGGCCTGGCCGCGACCGCGGCCTACGGCGCCTGGGTCTACCCGTTCTTCCGCAACCTGGAGCGCAAGCTGCCCCAGAACGAGGAGCGCTGGAGCCAGCTCGAGGGCAAGCTGGTCGCGTCGTTCGAGCAGCTCGGGGCCGGCGACCTCGTGCGCGCCGGCGAGCACACCTCCAAGCTGCCGGCGCGGCTGTCGCGGGTGTCGGCCGCGGCGAGCGGCTCGCTGAGCTCTCTGGCCCAGCAGATCCAGGACAGCTCGATCGAGGTGGCCTCGGCCGCCGATGCCGTGAACCAGGTGGCGTCCGACCTCGCCTCGGGCTCCTCCGAGCAGGCGGCGTCGGTGGTGGAGATCACCGCCGCCATGGAGGAACTGGCCCGCACCGCATCGCAGATCGCCGAGAGCGCCACCCGCCAGGCCGAGCTGGCTTCGCGGGCCGAGGCCAGCGGCGAGTCCGGCTCGGAGGCCGTGTTCGAGGCGGTCGATGGCGTCGAGGAGGTCCAGAAGCGCATCAGCGCCATCGCCAATCGCGCCGATACGCTGGGCACCCGCTCCAAGGAGATCTACCGGGTGCTCGAGCTGATCAACGAGATCGCCCAGGAGACGCACATCCTGTCGCTCAACGCTGCGATCGAAGCGGTCGCGGCGGGCGCCGAGGGACGGCGCTTCTCCGTGGTCGCCGAGGAGGTCCGGCATCTCGCACCGAGGTCGCAGGAGTCGGTCGGGTCGGTGCGCAATCTGCTCGACGAGTTCTCGGGCTCGATCCGCGCCACGATCGTGGCCACCGAGGAGGGGAGCAAGGAGGCCGCCCGGGTGCTGGAGCGCTCGCGCGCCGCGGCCTCCGCCATCGACGAGCTGCGGCAGGCCTCCGGCGACACCTCCCGCGTCGCCCGCCAGATTTCCATGGCCACGCAGCAGCAGAATGCGGCTTCGGACGAGGTGGTCATGACCCTGCGCGAGGTGAGCCTCGTCGTCCAGCGCATGACCGGCGGCCTCAAGAACCTGTCGGGCACGGCCGACCGCCTGAACTCGCTGGGTCTCACGATCCAGCTCCTGGCGCAGTCGTTCCACCTCGACTCGCCGCGCTCGCTCAAGCACATGGTGGAGGAGTGGGGCAAGGAGCTGGAGCGCGCCGCCACCTCGACGGAGCTGGAGGAGACCCTGGACCGGCTGGTGCAGCAGACGCCGTTCATCGAGCTCGGCTACTTCGCGGACACCACCGGCTACCTGGTGGCGCTCTGCTACAACCGCGTCGCCGTGGGCGGCCGGCAGCATCTCCTCACGCTGGTGTCGGCGCGGGAGATCGACATGACCCAGCGCCCCTGGTACCGCACGGTGTCGAGGGAGCGCCGGGCCTCGCTCACGCAGCCGTACGAGTCGCTGCAGCACACGGGGCACGTGTTCACCGTGGCCGCGCCGGTTTACAGCCGCGACCGCACGTTCAAGGGCGTGGTGGGGGTCGACATCAACGTGACCGGGTGGACGCGCATATGATCGCGTCCGAGTTTTCCTCGAAGAGCGCCAAAGGCTCCAACCGGCTCGGCGGGCTCTCGACCGGCAGCCATCTGCTGGTGCAGGCGGGCGAGTACGTGTGCGCTCTGCCGCTGGTCTCGGTGCGCCGGGTGGTGCGCTCGCTGACCGTCCATCCGCTGCCGGGCTCGGCGCCGGAGCTGGAAGGGCTGGCGGAGTTCGGCGGCGAGCCGCTGCCGGTTCTCAACCTTGCGCGCATGGTCAATGCCGCGCCGGGGGCCAATCCGTCCTACCCGGTGACCATCGTGGTCTGGGCCGGGCCGACCGAGGCGCGCGAGATCATGGGGCTGGCGGTCGACGCGGCGCTGGAGGTCGCGGACGTGCCGCTCTCGTCCGTAGTGGCGGGGGGCGGCGGCTTCCTGCTCGGCGAGGCGCCTGTTGCGGGACGGGTGGTGCGGGTGCTGAATCTCGAAGCTCTGGGGCGCGAGTGAGCGCTCCGGACGCAAGAGGCGGCTACCTGCTGCTGCGCCGGAGCGGGGTCCTCTGGGGGATCGACAACACGATGGTGACGGGGCTGACCCGGCGGGGCGATTCCTTCCGGATCTTGCTCGGGGATGCGGCGCTCGCCGCCGACGAGGTCCTGTGCGTGGTGGACGGCCTGCGGATCCAGCCGGCCGCTGCCCTGCGCCGCTTCTGGCCCGGGGGCGGACCCGGCGTGACCGGCCTGGCGGTGCACGGCGAGCAACCGCTCGTGATCGTGGACCCGCAACGGCCGCCCGAGCTGCTCTGGCTTGACGATGGAGCTGATACAGGAGAAGGCACGGATGAACGGTGACGCGAAAAACCAGGCCCGCCTCGGCCTCTACATCGTCTGCGGCGTGGCGCTCGCGGGCCTCGTCCTGCTCATGGCGGCCGAGGCCGGGGGCGGCCACAACTGGCCGTTCAACCTTTTCCTTCTCTTCGCGGGCGGGTTTCTCTGGCTCTACACCGGGGTGATCTACCGCTCGCAGCAGAACCTCTGGCACCGGGTGGAGGGCTCCGACCGCAGCCAGACCGAGGTGGAGGGCACGCTGGTCCACGCGCTCGACCGGCTGCGCGCCGGCGACCTGGTCAATTGCGCCGAGCACGTGCAGCGCCTGCCTGGCAAGGTCGCGGTCACCTTCGGCAATGCCACGAACGCGCTCGACGTGCTGGCGCAGCAGATCCAGCGCAGCTCGATCGAGGTGGCCTCGTCCGCGAACTCGGTCAACGAGATCGCCTCGGAGCTCGCGTCCGGCTCGTCCGAGCAGGCGGCATCGGTGGTCGAGATCACCGCCGCCATGGAGGAGCTGGCCCGCACCGCCTCGATGATCGCCGAGAACGCAACCGCCCAGGCGGAGCTGGCGCAGCGCGCCGAGGAGAGCGGCAACTCCGGAAAAATTGCCGTCGAGGACGCGGTGCAGGGCGTCGAGGAGGTGCGCAAGCGCATCGCCGGCATCGCCAGCCGCGCCGAGATCCTGGGCACCCGCTCCAAGGAGATCTACCGGGTGCTCGACCTGATCACCGAGATCGCCCAGGAGACCCACATCCTGTCGCTCAACGCTGCCATCGAGGCCGCCGCGGCCGGCGACCATTGGCGCCGCTTCTCCGTGGTCGCCGAGGAGGTCCGCCGCCTGGCGCAGCGCTCCCAGGAGTCGGTGGATTCGGTGCGCAACCTGCTCGACGAGTTCGCGAGCTCGATCCGTGCAACCGTCGTGGCCACCGAGGAGGGCACCAAGGAGGCCACCCGCGTGCTGGAGCGCGCCCGCGCCGCGGCCGATGCCATCGAGGCGCTGCGCGAGGCCTCGGGAGACAGCGCCCGCGTGGCGCGGGAGATCTCGCTCGCCACCCAGCAGCAGAACGCCGCTTCGGATGAAGTCGTGCTCACCCTGAAGGAGGTGAGCCATGTCGTGCAGCGCATGGCCGACGGCCTGAAGTCGTTCTCCGACACGGCCGACCGCCTGAACAGCCTGGGCCTGATCATCCAGATGCTCGCGCAGTCGTTCCACCTGGAGTCGCCGCACTCGCTCAAGCACACCGCGGAGACGTGGGCGCGCGAGGTCCACCGCCGCCTCGGCAACTGGGAGGCGATCGACCGGCTGCTGCAGGAGCTGATCCTGCGCCAGCCCTACGTGGAGTGCCTGTACTTCTACGACGGCAAGGGCGGGCAGGTGGCTTTGACAGTGAATCGCCACATCGTGGGCGACCGCGAGGTCCCGCCGGGGGTCAAGTCGGGCGAGGGCTTCAGCGAGCGCCCGTGGTACAAGGCCGCGACGCAGGAGGAGCACGCGATCCTGACGCCGCTGTTCGAATCGCTGCTCACCGAGAAGCCGATCTTCACCGCCGCCGCCCCGGTCTACGAGAAGGGGCAGCTCGCCGGGGTCCTGGGCCTCGACATCAACGTAGATAGCTGGACCAAGATCTAGCCGTCCGGACAAGCTACTGTGAATCCGGAGTTCGCCGATCTCGTCCCTCTGTTCGTGGAGGAAGCGCGCGACCGCATCGAGCGGCTCGCCACGTTCGTTCCGCAGATGGAAGGGGATGCGGAGTCGGTGGTCGAGGTCAAGCGCGAGCTGCACACGCTCAAGGGCGCCGGGCGGATGCTCCAGATCGCGCCGCTTGCCGAGCTCTGCCACGCGGCCGAGGAGGTCCTCCACGCGGCTCCGCCCGGGATGATCCCGCTGCTGACCCGGGTGGTGGACGAGCTGAGCGGCATGGTCGAGACCGTCTCCCGCGGCGACGAGCCGGGGCGCGCCGCCGACCTCCTGGACGTCCTCCTGCGCGCCTCGGCGCCTCCGGTCCTGGAAGACGTGGTGGCAGCCGCTCCGGCCGGAGGCAACGGCTCCTCGCCGGAGCCTGTTCCGGAGCCAGTACCCGTTCCCGCCGCGGAGCCCATCTCCACCCCCCAGTCTTCCGCTCCCGCCAAGCCCACATCCTTGGGCAGCGACATCCGGGTCGACACCTCCTCCCTGGACGCGGTCGCCGAGCGCGCCACGCAGGTGCGCATCATGGCCCTCGCCGGCCGGCAGGTGGTGGAGCGCATCTACGAGCTCGCCCGGCTGGCCGAGGAGGGTCTGCACGAGCCGCAGCCCACGCAGGTGCTGGCCGTGCTCTCGACCATGCTCCGGCGCGTGGCGGTCGAGCTCGAAGGCGGGCAGCGGCGGCTGATCCGCGCCTCGGAAGAGCAGCTCGAGAAGATGCTCGGGCTGCAGCTCCAGCCGCTGCGCGGCTCCCTGGTCTCCCTGGCCCGCCATGCCCGCGAGCTGGCGCGGGCGCTCGGCAGGGAAGTCGAAGTCGAGCTGGAGGGGGAG
>DASUNJ010000429.1:0-5735 GCA_036277235.1 Thermoanaerobaculia bacterium
GGCGAGGGATTCTTGAAGAGACTCCTTGCGTTTGCGGGCTTCGACGAGGTCGAGGAGCGGTCCGGTCATGAAGGTGGTCACGAGGGCCATCACGACCATGACGGCGAAGACCTTCTGGGAGAGGATGCCCAGGTCGTAGCCGATGTTGAGCACGATCAGCTCCATGAGGCCGCGGGTGTTCATCAGGGCGCCGATCGAGAAGGAGTCGCGCCAGCTCATGCCGGTCCAGCGCGCGGCCAGGGTGCTGCCGCCCAGCTTGCCGACGATGGCGATCATGACCACCGCGGCGCAGATCAGCCAGCTCGCGGCATCGTCGAGCAGACCGATCTGGGTACGCAGGCCGGTGAAGGCGAAGAAGAGCGGCAGCAGGAGGACCGACACGAGCACCTCCAGGCGCTCGCGCAGCCCGGCCCGGAACGCCTTCTGGGGCGGGGCCACGACGCCGGCCAGGAAAGCGCCGAACAGCGCGTGGATGCCGATCACCTCGGTGATCCAGGCCGCCGCGAAGGCGAACACCACCGTGCCCGCCATGATCGTCTTGCTGTTGAGCTTCGTGTTCGTCAGGGTGCGGTCCACCCAGGGGCGGACGATCAGGAGCATGAAGCCGACGAAGACGAGCGCGAGGCCGATGGTCAGGAGCGCCGGCGCGATGCCGTTCGAGCGCGCGATCGCCACGACCACGGCGAGCAGGCACCAGGCCGTGACGTCGTCGACCGCGGCGCAGGCGATCGAAGTCGTGCCGAGCGGCGTCTTCGAGAGGTTGCGCTCCTCGAGGATGCGCGCCAGCACGGGAAAGGCCGTGATGCTCATGGCGATGCCCATGAACAGGGCGAAGGACATGAACGCCACGCCCGCGGGCGCCTGGGAGGTGTAGAGGAACAGCGCCAGCCCGACGCCGAGGAGCATCGGCAGGAGGATGCTCGCGTGGCTCACCAGAACCGCCGCGTGCGCTTTTTCCCGTAGGTGCCGGAGGTCCAGGTCCATTCCGACCAGGAACATGAAAAGGATGACGCCGACCTGGCTGAACAGTTTGAGCGTACCCAGGGAAGATGCCGGGAAGAGGAAGCCGAGCGCATCGGGGAACAGCAGGCCGAGCAGGGAAGGCCCGAGCAGGATGCCGGCCACCATCTCACCGATCACGGCCGGCTGCCCCATCCGCCGGAAGAGCACCCCCGTGAGCCGGGCCGCGACCACGATCACCACGATCTGGAGCAGCAGGCGGCTCAGCGGGTCCTCCAGGGTCTCGCGGAGGCCGGCGGTCAGATCGGTGGAAGCAGCCGCTTCCGTCCCCACGGGGACGGGCGGCTGAAGACTGGCGCCGAAGCTCAGCAACGCCAGGAGACCCGCAACGGATACGACGAGCAAAATGGAGTAATGCAGAAGGTGCCTACGCATGAACCAACCTCCCCCCAATAAGATAATAGACCTACAAACCGTTTCTAGAGTGCGGTCCGGGGGCTGATCCGGGACAAAGGCTCCGATTCCACCGGGGTGAGCGGCAGCGTAAGCGTGAACGCCGCGCCGCCTTCGGGGGCAGAGGTTTCGACGCGGATCTCGCCGCCGTGCGCCTTGACCAGGTTGCGCACGGTGACCAGGCCCAGGCCGGTCCCCTGCTTCTTGCCGGTCGTGGCGAACGGCTCGAAGAGATGGCCGACCAGCTCCTCCGGGATGCCCGGGCCGGTGTCCGCGACCCGGATCGCCAGGGTGTCCCCGTCCTCCACCCAGGCCTGGACGAAGACCCTCCGGAGCCCCGCGCCAGTCGCCGATACGGCCTCGCGGGCGTTCTTCAAGAGATTCTCCAGGACCCGCTGCATCCGGTCGCGATCGAGCGTGATCTTCAGATCGTCGTCCAGCTTGAGGTGGATCTCCGTGGCGACCCCCCTCTCCTCCAGGTCGCCGGCCAGGGGGGCCAGAGTCTCGTCGAGGAAGCGGCGGGCGGACAGCGTCTCCAGCATCAGCCTCGGCGTGCCGCCGCGGGCGAAGTCCAGGATCTCCTCGATCATCCGCCGCAGCCGGTCCGACGCGGCCTGCACCTGCTCCAACTCCTCGGCGATGACGCTCTCGCCGCCGCGCACGGCCAGCCGGTGCGCCAGGTCCGCATAGCCCTTGAGCAGGGTCAGCGGGTTGCGCAGGTCGTGCACCACGGAGCTGGTCATCTGCCCGATGGCCACCAGGCGGCTCTCGCGCTCGTGGAGCTGGCGCTCGATCTCCCGCGCCCGCAGGTGCGCGGCGATGCGGGCCTGCAGCTCGCGCAGGGCGAACGGCTTGACCACGTAGTCGTCCGCCCCGACCTCCAACCCTTCCACCACGGCCTCGGAGCCTGCCCGCGCCGTCAACAGGATCACTGGCACGGAGGCCAGGCTCGGATCGGCGCGCAGCCTCCGGCAGAGCTCGTGGCCGTCCATGCCCGGCATCATCACGTCGGAGACGATCAGGTCGGGCGTCGCCCGCCGGGCCGCTGCAAGGCCTTCGTTGCCGTCCGCCGCCTCCTCCACCTGGTAACGGCTGGAGAGCCGCTGGGCCATGAAGCTCCGCAGCTCCTGGTTGTCCTCGACGAGGAGGACTCGCGGCGCGCCCGCGGGCGGTTCCGTGCGGATCCGGGGGGCGTCCTCGGTCAGGCGCGGCAGCTCCACGTCGGCGAGGAGGGTCTCGCGCCGGGTGCGCCGGGCGTATTCGCGCGCGGTCAGGGCCTCGGCGCGGGCGAGGGCGAGCTGATCCTCCCGGCGCCGCGGCTGGCGGCGGCGCTCCGACTGCGCCCGCGCCTCGCGCGGCAGCTCGACGCGGAAACGAGATCCCTGGCCGGCCTCGCTCCACACCAGCACGTCGCCGCCGTGCAGCCGCGCCAGCTCCCGGGAGAGCGCCAGCCCCAACCCCGTGCCGGACGAAGTCCCCTCCACTTGGTGGAAGCGGTGGAAGATTCGCTCCATCTCCCCGACCGGAATGCCCGGGCCGGTGTCCTCCACCTCGAAGGCCACCCATCCCTCGTCGGCAGGGACGGCTTTCACCGTCACCCTCCCGCCCATGGGCGTGAACTTGAGCGCGTTCGAGACGAGGTTCGACGCGATGATCTCCACCTTCTCCGGATCGAACGTGCCGTCCGGCAGGGTGTCGAGCTTCTCGGAGCGCAGCTCGATCCCCCGGCGCTCGGCGAGCGGGACGGCGGCCTCGACCAGCTCGGACAGCAGCGTCCCCAGGTTTCCCCCCTCCGGCTCCAGACGCAGCCGGCCCGACTCCAGCCGGGCGCTCTCCAGCAGCGCATCCACCTGCCGCAGGAGCCGGTGGGCATTCGTGATCATCGACTGGAGAAGCCTCTCGCGTTCAGGATCGCCGGCCTCGCCGTACAGCGTCTCCAGCGGACCGAGGAGCAGGGTCAGCGGGGTGCGCAGCTCATGGGTGACGTTGGCGAAGAAGCGGCTCTTGGCGCGGTCCAGCTCCTTGAGCTCCTCGTTCGCCGTCTCCAGGCGCAGCCGGAGAGAGAGATCGCGGCGCCGGGTGCGCCGGCTCGACAGCGTCGCGAGCCAGGTGAAGACGCCCGAGCCGGCCAGAAAGAACAGCGGCCCCACCATTTCGCGCGTAGGAGGGTGCGCCGCCAGATTGATCGCCAGGTCCGTAGCGATGATCAGGCTGCTCAGGAGCGCCGCCGCGCCCAGCTCCCAGGGCAGGAAGAAGCCGATCACGAAGAGGACGATCATGTTGCCGGCGAAGTAGTTGCCGGCATAGCCGCCGAGCTGGTTGGACATGAACGAGATGCCGGCCGCCGAGGCCAGCGCCGACGCCATGACGAGCGGCTGGGCCAGGCGCTCGGCGTGCCGAGAATACACCGCGGCCAGGGAGATCAGGTAGAGGACGCAGACCGCCGCCCGGATCTGCAGAAACCGGCTGGCCATCTCCGGCGCCATCGCCAGGTCTAGGAACCAGAAGGCCGGATAGAGGACGAGAGTGGCCTTGAGGAGGAAACGGGCGCGCTCGAGGAAGAGCTGCTGCGTCTCCTCCCGGAAGGTGGCTTCGAACCCGGCGAGGCGGGGCGAGCGCCGGGAATCCAGATCCGGATGCGCCAATCTACTTCTCTGCCCGCACCAGGATCGCGGTGGGCGGAGAGCCGAAGGCATGGAAGGCGTGGACCCGGGCGAAGCCGGCTTCGCTCACCAGGGCGGTCAGCGCCGCCCGGTCCAGGAACCGGAACCGCCCGTCCTCCTCCAGCTCGATCAATCGGCTGACCATATTCCCATAGTGCCGCAACGCCTCCATTTTGCGCCCGGCCTGCGCATTTCCCTCCTCCGCCTGCTTCGCCAGGATCTCCACCCCCTCGGTGTAGAGCTTCGAAGGATCGAAGTTCGGCAGGATCGAGGAGATCACCAGCGTGCCCCCCGGCCGCAGCAGCCGGTGCATCTCGCGCAGCGTGGCCAGAGGATCGTAGAGGTAGGGCACGACGAGCGAGCAGCCGATGCGGTGGAAGGCGCCGTCCGGAAGATCGAGCTCGAGGCAGGCCGTGGCGTCGCCGAAGCGCAGGTGCTGGAAGCGCAGGTCGCGCGCCGAGGCGGCCACGCCGGCAATAGCCGCGCTCGGCTTCAGGTCCTCCGCGAGCGTGCGGCCCAGCAGGAAACGGGCGGCGCGGCCGAGCTCCAGCACCGCCTCGGCCTCGGAAACGTCGAGCTCCGGGCAGAGATCCCGCACGCGGGCCGCCCCCTCGGGAGCCCCGCGCAGGATCGCGTGCATCTCCTTGCCATAGCGCGCCGCGACCTTGCGGGCCGTCGCGAGGGTCAGCCCCTCCACCCGCTCCACCAGCCCCTCGATCCCGTGCAGCCGGCCGTTCAGGAAGTCGGCCACGGCAGCGAAACGGGAGACCTCCAGGTCCGCCACCATCCCGCGGCAGACGGGGGCGTCCATGGCCCGCGCCGCGAGCCAGGCGCGGATCTTCTCCGCGGTGCGCTCGACCGCCGCGGGCACGAGATCGACATAGGTGATTGAAGAGGGTGCGGTCCCGGCAGCGTAGCCGTCGAGCATGGCGAGCGCCAGGTTGCCGGTGCCGCAGCCGAAGTCGGCGATGTCCTCGCCCGGCCGCGGATCGAGCAGCTCCACCTGTCGTGCCAGAAACCGCGGGTACTCCGGGTGCTCCAGGAGGATGTCGTACCCGACCTCATCGCCTGAAGGGCCGAGCAGGTGCTCCTTCCAGAATCCCTCGGCGTCGCCCAGCTCCATGCGCCGCACCCGCGACCACTCGGCCTCGCTCTGGCGGGCGAAGCGGGCGAGGTCCGGATCGCGCGCCGGCCGGTCCGAGCGGAACAGGTGCTTCGAGATCGACTCGCTCACCAGCTTGAACAGCTCGATCGCCTCGGCCCCGGTCTTGAGCACGTGGCCCGTGGCACACTCGAACACCTCGCGCACGCCGCCGCCCGGAGCGTCGAGCATCGCCCGCACCCGAGAGCGCGTCACCCAGCAATCGTACGTCCCCAGGATCCAGACCACCGGTACCTGGATCTTCGACAGGTCGCGCCGCGCGTCCTCCAGGAACGCGATGCCCGACTCCATGGCCTGGCCGTAGAGCGAGCTGCCGCGGATCGGCCGGCCATGGATCAGGATCGTCTCCGGCCCCTCTCCCTTGCGGTAGGCGTCGAACAGGTCCATCCCGGCAAGATAGTTGCGCATCACGTCCTGCGCGTCCGGGCAGCCGAAGGGAGCGACCCAGAGGTCTACGGGAGCAGAGCGGGGCGCGGAGCGCGAGTCGAGCACGATCT
>DASUNJ010000430.1:0-6487 GCA_036277235.1 Thermoanaerobaculia bacterium
ATTCCGATCCCGTTGTCCTGCACGGCGAAGACCCATTCGCCGCGCATGCGCTTGGCCGAGAAGTGGACCCGGGGAGGGTCGCCGCCGCGGAACTTCAGGGCGTTGCCGAGCAGGTTCCGCAGCAGTTGGGCGATCTGCCCGGGATCGGCCTCGACCGCCGGCAGGGAATCGTGGGTGATGCGGGCGCCGCTCTCCGCGATCGAGGGCCCGAGGTCCGCCAGGACGCGCTCCAGCAGGTCCGCGCTGTGGACCCGCTGGAACGGTCTGCCCGAGCCGTCCAGGCGCGAGAAGGCGAGCAGGCCGTCGATCAGGTCCTGGAGCCGGCGCGCGCCTTCATGGGCGAAACCGAGGAGCTCGTCGGCCTGGCCGTCGAGCCTGCCCTTGTAATCCTCGGCCAGGATGCGGGTGTACCGCTCGACCATCCGGACCGGCTCCTGCAGCTCGTGCGCAGCCATCGCGGCAAGCTGCTGGAAGTCGGAGTCCTGGCGCTTTGGCGCGGGAGGGTTCCGGGAGAGAGTCCCGAGGACGGCCAGCGGCAGGTTGACGAAGCCGCCCGGGTTCTTGACCAGGAAGTCGTCGGCCCCCAGCTTTGCCGCCCGCACTCCGAGCTCTTCCCCGCCGCGGTCCGTGAGCAGGATCACCGGCAGGCTCGGCCATCGCCCCTTGAGGGCACGGAGCACCGCGAGCCCGTCGGCCCACGGCAATCGGGGATCGAGGATCACCAGCTCGAAATCGGCTCTGCCGAAGGCCTCGGCGAACGACACGGCGTCGGCGATCTCCTCCAAAACGAGGTGGGGAAGCTCCTGCCTGAGCACCAGCCGCGCGAGAGCACGGCTGTCGGGGTCATCGTCGATGATGAGGATGCGCGGGCCGGTTTCGGGCACGAGCACCTCAGAGCAGAGGGAACATCGAGCACCTCCTGGGGACTCCGGACGCGCTCCATTCTACTGGCGAAGCGCGGGCGAATGAATACCACCGATCGCGGCCAGAAATGCAGCAATGGCCGTACCGAAGCAGGGGATGGATATTTGAATAATCGGATTGATCAAGCTCTGGTAGTCTTCCCGACGTGGCACCGGGACGACATCTGATGGAAGACCCACGGCTTACCAAGCTGTCCGGCATCTGTCTGGGCCTCCCCGAGACCATGCGCACGGACAGCGGCCGGCACGCGAGCTTCCTGGTCCGCAAGAAGACCTTCGTCTGGTTCCTCGACGACCATCATGGGGACGGCATCATGTCCGTCTGCTGCAAAATGGGACTGGGCGAGAACGAGGAGATCGTCAGGGCCGATTCGAAGAGGTTCTACCTCCCCGCCTATATGGCCCACCGCGGCTGGGTCGCGCTCCGCCTCGATCTCGGACCGGTCGACTGGGAAGAAGTGGCCCAGCTCGTGGCCGGCAGCTATAGCCTGGTCGCGCCGAAGAAGCTGGCGAAGCTGGTCCGGGATTAGCGGATGCGGCTCGAAGACTCCGATTCATCTCTGATCCTCGAAGTCTGCGAGCGGCTTCCCGTGGGCGTCCAGGGTGCAGGGGACACCCGCTTCTCCGTCACCGTCCGCGCCGGGGGATTCGAGGGCCGCTGCGAAGATGTCTGGATCGGCGCCGGGGAGCTGCATCAGTTCGCCGTCGACCTCGAGCGCTTGCATCGGGAGCGCACCGGAAGTGCCGAGCTGGCGAGCATGAGCCCGGAGGAATTCCGGCTCGCCATCCTCGTCGTCGGAAACGCCGGCCGGATCGCCGCCGAGGGTTACGTTGGCAGCAAACACCTTGGGATTCGCGGCTGGTACCGGAACAGGATCGAGCTCTCTATCGACCTTGACCCCACGACCGTCCTGCTCCTGAGAGAACAGCTCGTGGTGAGTTGACCCGGGACCGATCGCCATAAGCCACCGCAACGGCGCCTCATTCACCGCAACGTCTCTTCCTTCGCCGCAACTTAAGCCCACGTTGCGGCAAAGCCGGCCAGCTCAACACGGCCTTTCTTCAGCCGCCGCAACCCCCAGCCCTCCAACGCAACGCCGGCAGATACGCTGCAACGTCGGTTCCTTCACCGCAACCCGAGCGGCTTCACCGCAACCTGAAGAGATCCGCCGCAACGCGGCGCGACGTTGCAGCGTATTCTCCCGACCTGCCGCAACTCAGGCTTGTTCACCGCAACTCGAAGAGGTCCACTGCAACCTGGGAGCGCTTTTCCTGGGATCGCTGGCAACTTTCAGGAAGAAGGCCCGCTTTCCCCCTGACTCCCAAGCGTTCTCCCCCTCGCGCCGAAGCATTGCCGGCTCCCGAAAGCCGTCGGCGTCTCGCCGATGGACTTTGCCGTGACGGCGAAACGCTTTGCCGTCTCTCCCCAAGACATTGGCGCCCGCCGAAAGAGTTTGGAGCCTCTCCTCAAGCCTTCGGCGTCCCGCCCAAAGCCATTGCCGCCCCGCGAGATCGTTCTCCGAGGCGGCGAAACGCATCGGAGCCTCCCCAAAGTCTATCGGCGGCTCGCAAAACCTATCGGCGTGTTGCCGAAACCTATCGGCGGCTCTCTGAAGCCCATAGGCGTGTCCCCGAAGTCTATCGGCGAGTCGTGAATGGATTGTGGAAGGCGGCGATAGGTTTGGGGAGGACGCCGATAGGTTGTGGGAAGCCGGCTATAGGTTATGGAGAGACGGCGATAGGTTTCGGCGGCCGCCTATAGACTATGGGGAGACGCCGATAGAGTTTGGCGAGGCGCCGATAGACTTCGGAGAGCCGCCGATACGTTTCGGCGAACATCGATAGACTATGGCGAGCCACCGATAGACTTTGGAGATGCGCCGATAGGTTTCGGCGACTCGCGAATAGCTTGTGGGAGCCGCCCACAGGTGCCGGCGAGAAGCCGATGGGCTTTCAGCCAGCCACCAATCGGTTGAGGGAGCCCGCCGCAAGTCTGCGCCGGATCTCGAAATGCCCTACCTCCCCCGCGCCGCCGGATCGAGCCGGACTTGAACCTCCTCCTTTCGGCCCTCGCGGAGGATGCCCACTCTCACCACGTCGCCGGCCTTCTTCTCTTCCAGGGCGAGGAGCAGATCTCCCAGCGAGGTCACCGGCCTGCCGTCCACGGACTGGATCACGTCACCCAGGATGATGCGCCGCCCCCGGCTCTGCTGCAGCGGCCTCAGGCCCGCCCGGTCCGCTCCGCTGCCGGGCTCCACCCTCACGATCACCGCCCCCTCGACCTCGAGCTGACGGTTCCATTGCTCCGGGGCTAGCTCCACCCCGAGCGTCGGACGGTTCACCCGGCCGTAGCGGATCAGGTCGGGCACCACCCAGCGCACGGCGTGCTCCGGGATCGCGAAGCCGATCCCCGCGTACGCTCCCGACGGGCTGTAGATCGCCGTGTTCACCCCGATCAGACGGCCGGCGCTGTCGAGCAGCGGTCCGCCCGAGTTGCCGGGGTTGATCGCCGCGTCGGTCTGGACCACGTCGCGGATCGGCGTCCCGGCCACCGACTGGATCTCCCTGCCCAGCGCGCTCACCACCCCGGTCGTGAGCGTCTGGTCCAGGCCGAAGGGGTTGCCGATAGCGAATACGGCCTGCCCGACCCGCAGGTTGTCCGAGTTGCCCAGGGGAAGAGGGGGGAGCCGGTTCTGCGGAGCCTTGATCCGCAGAACGGCGAGGTCCTTTTCAGGAGCATACCCCACCACTTCCGCGCCCCAGTTCGATTGGTCGGAGAGGGTCACCTGCCAGTTGCTGCCGCCCTGGATCACGTGGAAGTTGGTGACCACGTGCCCCTGCCGGTCCCAGAGGAAGCCCGAGCCGCTCCCCTGGGGGATCTCCTGGACGTTCATGCTGAAGAAGTCGCGCTGGCGCGCCAGGGAGGTCACATAGACCACCGACGGAGAGGCCCGCTCGAAGAGCGAGATCGTGGCCCGCTCCTCCTGGGCCAGCTCCGGCCTCGGCACCGGAGCGGGCCGGCCCTGCTGCGCCGCCGCCGGCTGGACCGTCCCATCGCGCTCGGATTGAGCGAGCGCCGTTCCGTCCTCGGGAATCTGGGGACACGAGATCCCCGCCAGGAACCCCAACCCCGCGATCATCGCTGCCAGCAAGATGCGACTGAACGAGCTCATCCTTCTAGCCTCCTTCACGGATGGCAACACCCCGAAGGGCTGCCTCCTTCCCAAGTTTACACAGGGGGTCGGGTAGATTTGACGCCCCGGGGCTGTCCCGGGGACGGCTCAGTGGGCGACCAGCTCGCGCGCCGGCTCGGCCGGAAGGGACCAGGTGCCGAGCGCCTGCGCCCGGATCTGCTCGATCTTCCGGGCCGCCTTCTCCGACTCCTCCCGCGCGGCCTGCACATCGCCGTAGAGCCAGAGCAGCAACGCGTAGCGGAACGACGAGAGCGCCTGCATCCAGAGCCGCTCCAGGTCCACGCCCTGGCCGGTAAAGGCGCCGAGCGGGATGGCGTTGATCGACAGGAGCAGCTCGTCGCACCGGGATTTGCTGACCTTCCGGCGCTTCATGTCTTGGGTGGCCTCGATCAGGGGCTGAACCAGAGTGAGAGCGTGCGAGGCGTTCATGTCCTGCCCAAGAGCAAAGGACGTGCCTGAGACCCTCAGGGCACTCCCCTTGCACGCGTTCCGCGGTTTGAGTAGGATCGCGCTTGTGACGACTTTCACAAAGTCCCACGCAACCCAGATCGAGGATAGAGTTTCCAGCAAGCCGGAGCTGGGCGGCTGAGGGAGGGGCCCCTTCGCATGCAGATCTTCCACCGCAGTACGAACACGCTCGCCAAGGTGAGCATCTTCGGGGCGGTCTTCTTCATCGCCCTGTTCGCGTGGATCTTCTCCGCGCTGCTGCGCTCCTCCTATGTGACCGGCCAGAGGATCGTCCTCAAGCAGCCGGTGCCGTTCAGCCACGACCATCACGTTGCTGGCCTCGGGATCGATTGCCGGTACTGCCATACGGCCGTGGAGGTGTCGAGCTCCGCCGGCATGCCCTCGACCGAGACCTGCATGAACTGCCACCGGCAGATCTGGACCAACGCCGACCTGCTGGAGCCGGTGCGGTCGAGCTTCGCCAACGACACTCCCATCGTCTGGCAGCGGGTGCACGACCTGCCGGACTTCGTCTATTTCAATCACAGTGTCCACGTGGCCAAGGGGATCGGGTGCGTGACCTGCCACGGCGAGGTGGACCGGATGCCCCTGATGTTCCAGCAGGCATCGCTCCAGATGGAGTGGTGCCTGGAGTGCCACCGCGACCCGGGCAAGTTCGTGCGCCCCCGCGAGGAGGTCTTCAACCTCAATTGGGAGCCGCCGGCCGACCCCGAGCAGGCGCAGGCCCTCCAGGCCAAGCTGGCCAAGGACTACAACATCCAATCTCTTACAAGCTGTTCGACGTGCCACCGCTAGGGCACGGAAGGATGGAGAGCGTGAACGACGGCAAAGGCAAGTGTGGCGCGGAGGCTTCCGCTCAGCCATCTTCTGGGGGGGCGGCCCGGCTGGACCTGGCCGAGGTGCGCGAGAAGCTGCGACTGCAACGCGGCCCGGAGGTCTGGCGGAGCCTCGAGGAGCTCGCCGAGACGCCGGAGTTCGAGGAATTCCTCCACCGCGAGTTCCCGCGCCAGGCTTCCGAGATGACGGACGTATCGCGCCGCGGCTTCCTCCAGCTTGCCGGCGCCTCCCTCGCCCTCGCCGGGCTGACCGGCTGCACCAAGCAGCCGCCCGAGGGGATCGTCCCGTACGTCAAGCAGCCGGAGTACATCGTCCCGGGCCGCCCGCTCTTCTTCGCCACCACCCTCCTTCACGGCGGCTACGCCCACGGCGTGCTCGCCGAGAGCCACATGGGCCGGCCGACCAAGATCGAGGGCAACCCAGACCACCCGGCGAGCCTCGGCGCCACCGACGTGTTCGCCCAGGCCGCGGTCCTGACCCTGTACGATCCGGAGCGCTCGCAGTCGATCCTCCACAACGGACGCATCAGCACCTGGGGCGCCTTCGTGGCCGACCTCGGCAACCGGCTGCGCGCCCTTCAGGGGCTCGGCGGCGAAGGGGTCCGCATCCTCACCGGGACCGTGACCTCCCCGACGCTCGGGGCCCAGATGCAGGACCTCCTCACGCGCTTCCCCCGTGCCCGGTGGCACCAGTGGGAGTCCGCTGGCGGCCATCATGGCCGCGCCGCCGCGGCCCGCGCCTTCGGCCAGCCGCTGGAGACCCGCTACGACTTCTCCGCCGCCCGCGTGGTGCTGGCGATCGACTCGGACGTCCTCACCGTGGGTCCCGGCAACGTCCGCTATCAGCGCGATTTCGCCCGCACCCGCCGGGTGCGCAAGGGCAACCTCCAGATGAGCCGGCTGTACGCGGTCGAGAGCATTCCGACCAACACCGGCACCCTCGCGGACCACCGACTCCCTCTGCCCGCCGCCGAGATCGAGGCGTTCACCCTCGCCCTGGCCCAGGCCGTCGGAGCTGCTCCTGCCGGTGGGGATGTGTTGACGGATGCCCGCGCCCGGAAGTTCG
>DASUNJ010000431.1:0-5471 GCA_036277235.1 Thermoanaerobaculia bacterium
GGACGGGACGGAGGCCAACGCCTTGCAGGTTTCGGGGTCCGGCTGGGACTCCGCTTCCGCGACCGCCCAGTCGGGGAGCGACTCTTCGATCTGCTCCTGGGTGGTCTCGCCCACGATCACAGGCTTGGGCTCAGGCTTGGCCTGCGCGGCAGGAGCTGTGGTCGAGGTGGCACAGGAGATACTGAGGATGGCAGCAAGTACGGCGAGCAGGGCCAGAGGTTTCATGATTGCACAAGTCTACCTCACGGTCTCGATCCGGTCCCCAGGCACGATCCGGTCGAGCACCTCGTCGCCGGAGACGACCTCTCCGAAGGCGGTGTAGCCGCCGTCGAGGTGGGGCTGCTCGGAGAGGGTGATGAAGAACTGGCTCCCTCCCGTGTCCGGACCGGCCAGGGCCATGCCGACCACGCCGCGGCGGTAGCGCAGGCGGTTGATCTCGTCCCGGATGTCGTAGCCGGGGCCGCCGAAGCCGTCGCCGCGGGGGTCTCCTCCCTGGACCACGAAATCCGCGACCACCCGGTGGAAGAGGAGCCCGTCGTAGAAGCCCTGCTCCGCGAGGTTGAGGAAGTTGAGGCAGGTGAGCGGCGTCTGCCGGCAGGTCAGGCGGATCCCGATCGGCCCCTTGGAGGTCCGGATCTCCACGGTCCGCGGCTGCCAGGTGCGCTCGATGATTTCCTGGTAGAGCTCCGGGGCCTTGCCCGTGGCGACCGGCCCGAGCGGCGGGATGGGGCGCTCCAGCTCTCCGAGGGCGGCGCCCGCTTCCCTTCTCAGGGCGTATCCGCCGCCCACCTCCCCCGCCGCGGCCTTTTCGAGGAGCGCCACGATCGCGCCCCGCTCCAGGGGCTCGGCCTTGGCCCGAGCGGTCAGGGCGCCGAGCGCGGCCAGGGTCTCTTCCTCCACCCTGCCGCGGACCGACGCGGCGAGGCCCGCCTGGAGCTGATCGAGCGGCAGGACCGGGTGCTCGGCGAGCCAGCCGAAGACGTTGGCGCGGACTCCCGCGTCCTGGTCGGAGAGGAGCCTGGTCGCGATTTCCGCCGATCCGTCTCCGGCCAGGGCCGCTTCGGCCGCAGCGGCCCGGACCTGGGGGGCGGGATCGGAGGTCAGCCGGGCGACGAGGTCCGCGGCGGCAGGGAAGCCGACCCGTCCGGCGGCCTGGGCCGCATGGGCGCGCACGTCGATCTCCTGGGAGGCCAGGGCGGCGGTCGCCAGCTCCAGGGCCCGGGGGTGCTTGCCCGCGGCCAGGGCGAGGAGGGCCAGCCCCCGCTCGCGCCCGCTCCCCTCGCTTGCCCGCAAAGCCACGGCTTCGGAGAGGGTATCGACATCCTTCATAGGCCAGGCGGCGGCAGCTTCGAGGACGGTCAGGCGAACGCCGGAGCGGGGATCGTCCACCAGAGCCCGAAGGCGGGGGCGCCACTCGGCAGGGGCCGGCGCCTTGCCTTCGGCGATGAGCCTCGCGGAGGAGCGGAGCGCATGGACGAGCGGTCCGGGCGCGGGATCGTCGAGGAGCGGCCGGAGCGCCGCGAGATCGGCAGGCTCTCCCACGATTCCGAGCGCGCGGGCGGCCCAGCCGCGTACCTGGGGGTTGGGATCGGCGAGCAGGTTTCGCAGCAGGGGGAGGCTCTCGGGCAGCGGATCTCGGGCCAGGGCGTAGGCGGCCCGGGCATGGAGCTCGGGGTCGGGCAGGGCGAGCCCGCGCTCCGCGATCCGGACGGTCGCGGCTTCCTTGAAGCGGAAGAGGGAGGGGAAGAGGCGAGCCCAGCGCTCCTGCTCCGGAAGGGGTAAAAGCGCCTGCGCCACGTCGAGCACCGGCGCCTTGAGCTTGCCCAGGGCTTCCACGGCGAGGATGCCGGTCTCGCGGTCGTCGTCCACCACGGCGGAGAGCAGGGTGGGCACGGCTTCGGGGTCTTCCAGCTCGCCGAGCCCGAACGCGGCCGCCCGGCGGACGGCGGGCACGTCGTCCAGGAGCAGCCCCACGAGCGGGGAGCGCCCCTGCTTGTCGGGGATCCGCCCGAGGGCGTCCGCGAGGGCTTCCCGCAGCTCCGGCCCCCCGGCGAGCGCCTGCTGGACGATCACCGGCTCGTACTGCTGCCGGTCGACCAGGTAGAGGAGCAGCGCGCGGATGTTCAGGTCGAGCGCGGGAGCCAGGTCGGCTGCGGGCGGGGCGGCGGCGCAGGCGGAAAGGACCAAAAGGACGCAAAGGACGTAAAGGACGTAAAGGACCGAAAGGACGGGGGAGGATAGGCGGCGCATTGCCCTGGATGGTAGCAAGTCCTTGATGTCCTTTGGGTCCTTTTGGTCCTTTAGGTCCTTGGCTCTCCGCTATAGTCACGACCGTGCTCCGTTTCGAGAACCTCCGCCGCCGTTTCGGGCGCCTCTCCGTGCTGGAGGGAGTGTCCGGAGAAGTCGCGCCCGGGCAGGCTTTGCTGGTCACCGGGCCGAACGGCTCGGGCAAGAGCACGCTGCTCCGCTGCCTGGCAGGGCTCCTTTCTCCCGAAAAGGGCACCATTGAATATAGGGAGGACGACAGGGTGCTCGAAACGGACGAGCGGCGGCGGCGCATCGGCTACGTGGCCCCCGACCTGGCGCTCTACTCGGAGCTGACCGTCGCGGAAAATTTGGAATTCTTCGCGCGCATCCGGCGCACGAGTCCGGCCTGGGGCTTCGAGGTGCTCGAGCGCCTCAGCCTGCCCGCCGACCGCTTGGGCGGCGCGCTGTCGTCCGGCATGCGGCAGCGGTTGCGCTGGGCCTGGGCACTGCTCCACCGGCCGCGACTGCTCCTGCTCGACGAGCCGTTCCAGAACCTGGACGCGGGCGGCGAGCAGGGCACGCGCGACCTCCTGCGCGAGCACCTGGAGCTGGGCGGCCTCGCCGTCGTGGCAAACCCGTCTTCTTTGGAGATCGATCGTGTTGCAGGGCACCTCCGTCTTGGCTAAGCCCTCGGCCTGGGGCTCGGCCGAGGGCTGGGCCGCCGAGGTGGTGGCCGTATTCGTCAAGGATTGGCGGTGCGAGTTCCGCACCCGCTATGCCCTGAACACGCTCGCCCTGTTCGCCTTGACCACGATGGTCGTGATGAGCATCAGCCTCGGCCCGCTCGGGATCGACCGCACCCGCGGCACCAAGGTGCTGCCGGTGCTGCTCTGGGTGATCCTGCTCTTCTCGGTGTCCGCCGGCCTGCCCCGCGCCTTCATCCAGGAGGAGGAGAGCCAGACGGCCACGGCTCTCCGGCTGTCGGCCACGCCGTCGGCCCTGTTCTGCGGCAAGCTCCTCTACTGTCTGACTCTGGTCGGGGCGCTCGAGCTGCTGGTCACGCCGATCTTCGTCACCCTGATGAACCTGGAGGTCATCAGCCCGGCCCTGCTCGTGGGCACGCTGGCCGCGGGCGGGTACGGATTGGCCGTAGGGAGCACGCTGGTGGCGGCGATCATCGCCCAGGCGCGGACCAAGGGGACGCTGTTCTCGGTGCTGGCCTTCCCGGTCCTGCTGCCCCTGCTGCTGCTCGCGGTCGAGCTGACCTTCAATGCCGTGGCCGGCGGCGGGGGCGGCGTGGCCCTGCCCCAGCTACTTCTGTATGATGCTTCGGTCACCGTCGTCGGACTCATGCTTTTCCCGGTGGTGTGGAATCCATGAAGACAATCTCCGCCTGGCTGCTCTGGCTCTGGGTCTCGCTGGTGATCCTCGGGGCCTTCTACTACGCCCCGCCCGCCGAAGGCTTTCAGGGGGGATCGAGCCGCATCCTGTACTTCCACGTCCCCATGGCCTGGGCCTCGTTCGCCGGCTTCATCGCCGCGTCGGTGTGGAGCATCCGCTACCTGATGACGCGCGACCTCCGGCACGACCGGGCGGCGGAGGTGGCGATCCAGCTCGGGCTCGTCTTCGGCGTGCTCGCCACGGTCACCGGCGCCATCTGGGCACGGATCGAGTGGGGCGCCTACTGGAACTGGGACCCGCGCCAGACGTCGATCCTGATCTCGCTGCTGTTCTACGGCGCCTACCTGGCGCTGCGCGGCGCGGTCGAGGACCCCGAGAAACGGGCGCGCCTGTCGGCCGCCTATGCGATCCTCGGCCTGGTGGTGACCCCGTTCCTCTACTGGATCATGCCGCGCCTGACCTTCTCGCTGCATCCGGAGCCGGTGGTCAACGCCGAGGGCAAGCCGAAGATGCAGTCGGAGATCCTGCAGGTGCTGATGGCGAGCGGGGTCGGGTTCACGGCCCTGTTCTTCTGGCTGCACAACCTGCAGACGAGGATCCAGGCGCTGGCGGAGCGGAAATCCGCGGCAAGGGAGCACGGTTATGGAGCTTAGCGGAGGTAATACGGGTGTCGTCGTCGTCAACCTGATCATCTGGACGGGGATCTTCCTCTGGCTGCTCCGCCTGAGCCGCCGGGTGAAGATGATGGAAGAAAGTACGGAGAAGGAGCCATGAAAAAGACCCATCGCTACTACCTGCTCGGCACCGTGCTGCTCCTGGCCTTTGCCGGTTTCTCGCTCTCCTCGTTCAAGGAGACCCTGACGCCGTACGTCAACTACAAGCAGGCGCGCGAATTCGACCGGGTCGTCCAGGTGGCCGGCGCGCTGGAGAAGGGAAGCTCGAAGTACGTCGACACCCAGGACTTCCTCTACTTCACGCTCACGGACCCCGCGACCAAGGAAACCATGCGGGTGCGCTACAAGGGCCTGAAGCCGGCCAACTTCGAGGACGCCATCAGCATCGTGGCCATCGGCCAGTTCGACGAGGGCGCCAAGGAGTTCGAGGCGAACAAGCTGCTGGTGAAGTGCCCCAGCAAGTACCAGGGCGCCGAGGTCAAGGAGTACAGCTAAGCCATGGAATACCTGTCCACGCTCTACCTCCCCGGCGCCGTCGCCCTCTGGGCCGCGCTGCTCTTCGCCGTCACGACCATCTTCGGCTACGTCGGGGTCCTGGGTGGGGACAACAGCTCCATGCGCTTCGCGCGGCGGTCCTACGACTTCTTCGCGGTGGCGATCACCCTCTCCGCGCTGATGCTCGGGCTGCTGCTGCTGATGCGCGACTTCCGTATCGAGTACGTCCACCAGTACTCGGGCATGGACCTGCCGGTGCACTACCAGTTCGCCGCGTTCTGGGCGGGCCAGAAGGGGAGCTTCCTGATCTGGCTGCTCTGGGGCACGCTGATCGGCGTGCTGGTGCGCAAGACCGCCGGCCGCAACGAGCCGGCGGTGATGGGCATCTACACCCTGACGCTGATCGGCCTGCTGTTCATCCTGGTGCGGGAGAACCCCTTCGTCATGCTGAAGGAGACCCCGCTCGACGGCCAGGGGCTCAACCCGCTCCTCCAGGACGACTGGATGGTCATCCATCCGCCGATCATGTTCGTGGGGTACGCCGCGAGCGCGATCCCGTTCGCCTTCGCCATGGCGTCGCTCTGGCGCAAGGACTACGACGACTGGGCCGCGCGCGCCTTTCCCTGGGCTCTGGGCGGCTTCCTGGTGCTGGGC
>DASUNJ010000432.1:0-8813 GCA_036277235.1 Thermoanaerobaculia bacterium
GCAGACGGCAGGCCAGGTCGCTCCGCAGCTCGGGCACCAGTCGGCGCGCCAGGCGAACCCGCAGCGGCCGGCTCACGAGAGCTCCGGGCAGCGGGCCGGAGACAACGGGCGCCGGCGCGAGCGGCGCCCGCACTCCCCACTCGGCAAGGGCGGGGCGCCGGAAGACGACGTCAAGGGCTCCGGGGTCCTCGGCGGACCAGCCGATCTCGGCCGTATAGCCCAGCTCCGCGGCAAGGGGCCAGAGGTCCTCCGGATCGGCCTCCGCGCTCCCCCCCTGCCGCTGTGCCAGCTCCGCAAGCTCCCCGGTGGTGGCCGGCCCCGCCGGGCCGCTGCTGAGCCCCAAGGCGGCGAGATCACCGGCCACCCGCCGGTTGGGCACGCGGGTGACGACCGCCGCGTCCGGCTGCTCGGCCGCGAGCCACCGCCCGAGCGCCGCGAGATCCAGGCCGCCCTGGGTCCAATCGAGCCGCTTCGGCTCGGCGGCCAGTGGCATCCGTTCGCCGCGGGAGAGCACCACGTCGTAGCGGAAGCGGGTCAGCTCGTTGCTGGCGCGCCCCCGCTTGACCTGCACGAGGGCCTCGCCGAGCCCCTGCAGGTGCTGCGTGAGCCTGCTCCAGAAGGCGGGAGCCACGACCAGCTCGCGATCCTCCGCGGCGCGCCGGCGCACGCGCTCGCACCACTGCGCAACCGGCAGCGCGGCCGGCGCCTGGAAGAGCTGCACGGAGGCGTGAAAGGCTTCGAGCAGCTCCAGGTTGCGCACGTCGCCGACGAAGACGAACCCGCCGGGCCGCACCAACCGCACCGCGCCTTCGAGGACGCTCAACAGGTACTCGCCGCTCGGGAAGTACTGCACCACCGAGTTGAGGATGACGAGATCGAGCTCCCCCTCGGCAATGCCCGTGAAGTCGGTGGCCGTGCGGCAGGACAGCTCGACCTGCGGCAGCTCCCATCCGGGCCTCGCGAGCTGCGCCTGAAGCCGGCGCACCGCCGCCATCGAGAAGTCGGTGCCGAGATAGCGCTCGCAGTGAGGTGCCACGCGGTAGAGCAGCAGGCCGGAGCCGCAGCCGATCTCTAGCACACGCCGGGGCCGCAGGGCGAGAATACGCTCGACGGTACGCTCGACCCATTCGCGCATCTCGTCCGGGGGGATCGGCTCGCCTGTGTAGCTGCTGTCCCAGCTGCGAATGTCGAAGGTGGGATCGCCGGCCTCCGCGGACTCGGAGTAGACCTCATCATAGAGGGCCTGCCACTCCGACACCTGGTCGTTGGCGACCGCCGGCTCCGGCGAGAGCTCCTCCTCGCCGTTCCAGTCCGGATCCGGAACCACGTAGGCCACGAGCCGCCGGCCCCCCGGGCCGTCCTCACGGTCGACCACGGCCGTCTCCCGCACCGCCGGATGGGCCAGCAGCGCGGCTTCGATCTCCCCGAGCTCGATCCGGAAGCCGCGGATCTTCACCTGATGATCGATGCGGCCGAGGAAATCGATGCTCCCGTCGGCCAGAGAGCGCGCCAGATCGCCCGTCCAGTACAGGCGCCCCCCGTGCTGCTCCGCCGTCGCGAACGGGTCGGGGACGAACCTTTCGGCGGTCAGCGCGGGCCGGGCGAAGTAACCCCGCGCCAGCCCGACGCCACCGATATAGAGCTCTCCCGGCACGCCCACCGGCACGGGCTGGAGCGAGACATCGAGGATGTGGAGGCGCAGGTTGGAGATCGGCCGTCCGATGGGTACGACCGCACGGCCGTGCCCGCGCTCGCAAGCCCAGGCCGTCACGTCCACCGCCGCCTCGGTCGGGCCATAGAGGTTGCGCAGGGGGACGTCGAGCCGCGCGAAGAATCGTTGCTCGAGCCCCAGGGACAGAGCCTCACCGCTTGCGATTACCCGGCGCAGCCCCCGGCAGCGGCCGGCCTCCGGCTCCTCCAGGAAAACCGCCAGCATGGAGGGCACGAAGTGCACCGTGGTCACCCCCTCGCTGGCGATGAGCCGGGCCAGGTAGGCGCTCTCCTGGTGGCCTCCCGGGCGGGCCACCACCAGCCGGGCGCCGGTGAGCAACGGCCAGAAGAACTCCCAGACCGAGACGTCGAAGCTGAACGGGGTCTTCTGTAGGACGGCGTCGTCCGCTGTCAGGCCGTAGGCATCCTGCATCCAGAGCAGGCGGTTGACGATGGCGCGATGGGTGTTCATCGCCCCTTTGGGCTGACCCGTCGAGCCCGAGGTGTAGATCATGTAGGCCAGGTTGTCGGGCCGGACGCCGCTCGCCGGACCGGTTTCACTCTCCGTGCCCTCGGCCGGCGGAACGCCGTCGAGCAGGAAGACTTCGGCCCCGCAGCTCCGGGCGAGATCCGGCAGGCCACCGGCGACGTGTTGCTGGGTCAACAGCACCGGCACGCGCGAGTCCTGGATCAGGTACTTCAGCCGCTCATGGGGGTTCGAGGGATCCAGGGGCACATAGGCGCCCCCGGCCTTGAGGATGCCGAGCAGGCCCACCACCAGCTCCAGCGAGCGCTCGACGCAGAGCCCTACCGTGACCTCGGGGCCGACTCCGTACTTCCGCAGGCGGTGCGCCAGCGCATTGGCCGCACGATCGAGATCGCGATAGCTCAGATGACGCCCCTCGAAGCTCACCGCCACGACTCCGGGGGTGCGCCGGACCTGCGCCTCGATCAGATCGTGGAGGCAGACATCCTGCGGATAGCTGGTCGCGGTGTCGTTCCACTCGGCCACGACCTGGAAGCGCTCCTCACTGGACAACAGGGGCAGCCGCGAGAGCGGGAGGTCCGGCGCCGCGGCGACCGCGGCGAGAATCCTGCGCAGGTGCTCTCCGAATCGGATGGCGGTCGTAACATCGAAGAGGTCGCGCGCGTAGATCAGCGACCCGTTCATCCCGCCTTGGGCCTCCCAGAGCATGAGCTCGAGATCGAAACGGGTGCTCCGGTGCTCCACCTCCCAGGTCTTCAGGCGCAGGCCGGAGAGGGTGAGCGCCACGGCAGGAGCGTTCTGCAGCGTCAGCATCACCTGGAAGAGCGGGTTGCGGCTCGGATCGCGCTCGGGCTGCAGCTCCTCCACGAGCTTCTCGAAAGGCAGATCCTGGTGAGCGTAGGCGCCCAGCGACACTTCCCGCGTCCGCGCCAGCAACTCGCGGAATGACGGCTCGCCGCCGAGGTGGACGCGCAGGGCCAGGGTGTTTACGAAGAACCCGATCAGCCCCTCAACTTCGGCGAAGTTGCGATTGGCGATCGGAGAACCGACGACGATATCGTCCCGCCCCGTATAGCGGTGGAGCACGGTGTCGACGGCGGCGAGCAGCGCCATGAACAGCGAGACCCCTTCGCGGCGGGCGAGAGCGTGCAGACCGGCGGTGGTCTCCGCGGACAGCGCGAAGCGGCGCGCGGCGCCACGAAAGCTCTGCACCGCAGGCCGCGGCAGGTCGGCCGGCAGCTCCGACGCGGGAGCACCCTCGCCGAGTTGCGTCCGCCAATAGGCCATCTGCCCGGCGAGCACCTCTCCCTGCAGCCACTGGCGCTGCCACTGGGCGAAATCGGCGTACTGGGTGGGGAGCTCCGGCAGCGGCGAAGGCAGGCCGGCGGTGAACGCTGCATAGAGTGCCGCCACCTCCTGGATGAGCACCCCCATCGACCAGCCATCGCCCGCGATGTGGTGCATCGTGAGCAGCACGGCGTGCTCCTCCGTGGCGAGCCTCAGCAGCACGACGCGCAGCAGGAGGTCCCGGGTGAGGTCGAAAGGACGCACGGCCTGGGCCGCGGCCAGCCGGCGGGCCTCTCCCTCACGCATCAGGGGGGGCAGCGCCGAGAGATCGACGGACGGCAGGTGCGAGCCCCTGGCCGGAGCGATCTCCTGGGCCGGCACTCCGCCGACCGTGACGAAGCGCGTGCGCAACGCCCCGTGCCGCCGCAGGATCTCGGCCAGGCACCTTTCGAGGGCCGCCGTGTCGAGAAGGCCCTCGAAGGCCAGCGTCCGATGGATGTGGTATGCGGCGTTGCCTGGAGCGAGCTGATCGAGGAACCAGAGGCGCTCCTGGGCGAAAGAGAGCGGCAGCGGACCGCTGTGCGGCACGGGAACGAGCGGCGGCAGGACGAAGCCCGTCCGGGTGCGGCGCAGGGCGGCGATCCGCAGGGAGAGCGCGGCGACGGTCGGCGCTTCGAACAGGTCGCGCAGCGGCACCTCGAGCCCGAGCAGCCGGCGCACCCGCGCCACCACCCGAGTGGCGACGCGCGAGTCGCCGCCGAGGGCGAAAAAGTCGTCCTCGGCTCCCACCCGCTCGCGGCCCAGCATCGCGGCCCAGACGCCGGCGAGCATCTCCTCGTCCGGATTACGTGGCTGCACGTATGCGGAGTCCGCCTGCAGGAGGTCGCCGTCGCCGGGCACGGGCAATGCCCGGCGGTCCAGCTTGCCATTGGCGGTGAGGGGTAGGGAGTCCAGGCGAACGAAGGCCGAGGGGATCATCGAATCCGGTAGCCGCTCCTCGAGGTAGGACCGCAGCTCATCCGGCCGCAGCTCCGCCTCGCGGGCCGCGACGACATAGGCCACCAGGCGCTTGTCGCCTGAGGCCTCCTCGCGCGCCACGACAACCGTCTCGCGCACGCCTGGGTGCGCGGCGAGTGCTGCCTCGATCTCCCCCAGCTCGATGCGGTGCCCCCGGATCTTGACCTGGTGATCGAGACGGCCGAGGAACCCGAGCCGGCCCTCCAGCGTCCAGCGCCCCTGATCCCCGGTGCGGTAGAGTCGGGCGCCCGGTTGCGCCGAGAAGGGATCGGGCACGAAGACCGCAGCCGTTCGCGCCGGCTCCCCCAGGTAGCCGCGGCCCACTCCGGTGCCCGCCACGCACAGCTCGCCGACGGTGGCAATCGGCACCGGCAGCAGCGTGCGGTCGAGCACGTAGAGGCGGAGGTTGGCCACCGGCCGGCCGATCGGCACGGTCACGGCATCCGCGGCAGGCGGCACGTCGATCCGGTGATGGGAGACGTCGTCCGAGCACTCCGTGGGCCCGAAGGCATTGAGCAGCGGCACCGGAGAGCTCGCTAGCCAGCGCCGGCACAGATCAGGCGCCAGCGCCTCTCCCGTGGGAATCATCCAACGCAGCGAACCGAGGGTGGCGGCGCCCTGCTGCTCGATCTCATCGAGCAGCAGCCGCAGGAGCGAGGGAACCGTCTCCAGGATCGTCACCTCTCCTCTCCCGACCACGTCGAGCAATGCCCGCGGCTCGTGAGCGACCTCGTCGGGGAGGATCTGCACGGCGCCGCCGAGCAGGAGCGGCGCCAGGAACTGCCAAACCGAGATGTCGAAACACTGCGACGCCGTCTGGGCGACGGTGTCGCTCTCCGTCAGGGCGAGATCCTCCACCTTGGCACGCAGGTGGTTCAGCATGCCGCGCTGCTCGACCATGACCCCCTTGGGCTCGCCGGTCGACCCGGAGGTGTAGATGACGTAGGCGAGATCGGCCGGCGCAGCGCGGCGGAGTGGAGCGACCGATGCCCATGCTTCACCGGAGAGCAGAGTGGCGAGCGGCAGCCGGCGCGGAGGGGAGGCCACCCGATCGAGCGCCCGCTCGAAACCTGGCAGAAGGTCCTCGGCCACCAGCACAAGGGATACGCCGCTGCGTGCCACGACGTGCGCCTGCCGCTCGGCTGGATGGCGTGGATCGAGTGGCAGATAGGCCCCCCCGGCTGCCAGCACGGAGAGGGCCGCGAGCCAGAAATCGAGCCCTCGCTCGGCGAGCACTGCGGCGACCGCCCCGGGTTCGACGCCGAGGGCGGCCAGGCGTGCCGCGGTCGGCGTAACGCGCTGCATGATCTCACGGTAGGAGAGTCGCTCCTGGAGCCAGACGACAGCCGTCGCCTCCGGCGTGCGCGCCGCCTGCGCCGACACCAATTCCCAGGTCGTCGGCTCCTCCGCCCAGGCCCGTCCTGTGTCGTTCCACTCGAACAACACCTGGTGGCGTTCGGCCGCGGAGAGGGGGCAGAAGTCGGCATGCTCCGCCTCCGGATCTGCAGCGAGCTCCCGCATCACGGCCAGGTAGTAACCGGCAATTGACTGGATCTGCTCGGGGGTGAGATCCGTGGTCCGATAGCTCAGCCAGAACAGCACCGAGGCGTCGGCGAGGCTCAGAGCGAAGTTCGCCTCGAAGGGGAAATTGGTCTCCTCGTAACCGTCCTGCCCGAGGACGCCGAGCTCCGGCGTCCTCAGCAGGCTGTCGTAGACGTGATAGTGCACATAGTTGAAGGCGGTATCGAACAGCGGCTCCCCCCCCTCGACGTGCTGCAGCTCAGCCAGCGGATAGCGCCGGTAGGGGGTAAGAGCTTGTTCGGAACGAAAGACGGCTCGCGCCAGGTCGATCCAGCGGCCCGGCGCGAGCACCAGCCGGAGCGGTACGGTGTTGAGGAACAGCCCTAGCACACGATCGCCGTCCGCCTCCTCGGGACGACCGTTAGAGATCAGGCCCGTGGTCACGTCCGGCTCTCCGGAAAGCATCGCAAGCACCTTGAGGTGCGCTGTGAGGAAGATGCTCTTGACCGGAACCCCGGCCGCGTCGGCCAAGCGTTTGAGGCCCGCGCCCGTGCCGGGGGGCACGGGAATCCGCACGGCCCGCGCTTCTCCGGGAGCATTCGTGCCGCCAGCGATCCAGCGCGGCAGGCGATTGACACTTCGGCCGGCGAGCTGGCGCCGCCAGAAATCGCGGTGCTCGTCCGACGCGAGCGCCTGGCGCTCGAGAGCGACGAAGTCGCGGAAGCTGACCGCCAGAGGCGGCTCGGGAGGCCTCTCCAGTCCCTTGAGCAGCGCGAAGTAAGAGGAGAACAGCTCGGCCGTCAGCGAGGCGGTGCTCCAGCCGTCGATGATCGAATGGTGGTAGCTCAGGGTGAACTGCAGGGCGTCGTCGCTCCTGCGGTGGATGAAGAACGCCATGAGCGGTGGCCGGGTCCAATCGAGCGGGCGGCGGCGCTCGGCGACCAGCCAAGCCGCGATCTGCTCCTCCTGTTGGGCGGCCGCGATCCCCCGCAGATCGATCACGAATACAGGGATCGTGGCCGCGTGATGGACGAGTTGCACCGCCTCGCCGAAGCCGGACAGATCAAAGGAGGTGCGCAGCACCGGATGCCGGAGCGTGAGCTCGGCGACAATCTGCTCGAGTCGCGGCAGGTCCAGCGGCAGCTGCAGGTGGTAGCTGTGGATGTCGTGATAGATCGCCGTCCCGGCGCTGTACTCGCTGTGGAACAGCATTCCGGCCTGTAGCCGCGTCAACGGATAGGCGTCCTCGAGGCCGACGGGCAACCTGGAGCGATCCTCTTCGCTCACCATCTCGAATGGCGCAGTACGGCATGCGGCTGTGGCGGGCAGTCCGGCGCGCTCCGCAATGAGCGCGGCGAGTTGCGCGATGGTCGGGTGCTCGAACAGCTCGGCGACCGAGAAGTCCAGGCCGTGCTCGAGAGCCCGTCCGCGCAGGCTGATGCTGCGGATCGAGTCGCCGCCTAGCCGGAAGAAGCTGTCCTCGATACCGATGCACTCCACTCCCAGCACCTCGACCCAGATGTCGGCCAGCAGCCGCTCGGTGTCGGTGCGCGGTGCGACATAGCCGGTGGTGCCCCTCTCGTCGGGTGCCTGAAGCCGCTGCCGGTCCACCTTGCCGTTGGGGTTGAGCGGCAGTCTTGGCAGGATCACCACGGCCGCCGGAACCATGAAATCGGGCAGCCGGGCCGCCAGGAAGGCGGTCAGCTCGGCCGGGGTGGCGCTGCTTTCGGGCGCGATCGCCGCATAGGCCGCCAGACGCCGCTGGCCAGGCCGGTCCTCGCGCAAGAGCACCGCGGCGGACTGCACCGCGGAATGCTCGCGCAGAAGCGCCTCGATCTCGCCCGGCTCCACACGGAACCCGCGGATCTTGACCTGGTCGTCGATGCGCCCGAGGAACTCGAAGACACCCTCCTCCCGGCAGCGTCCGAGATCACCGGTGCGGTAGAGGCGGCCGCCCGGCCGTTCGCTCCACGGATCCGGCAGGAAGCGCTCGGCCGTCAGGTCGGGGCGGCCGAGGTAGCCGCGGGCGACGCTCGCACCGCCGATCGCGATCTCGCCGGCCACCCACGTCGGAGCCGGTTCGAGCTGCGGGTCGAGCACGTAGATCCTTGTGTTGGCGAGGGGGCGTCCCAGAGGCACCCCGGCACCGCTGGCCGACCCCGCCGGATCGACCTCATGCGTCAACACCCCCACGGTCGTCTCGGTCGGGCCGTAGTGGTTGAGGATGCGACACTCGGACGAGAGAGCCTGCATCCGGTCGATCCACCCGCGCTGCGAGGCCTCGCCTCCCAGGACCAGGAGGCGGCGAGGCATCACACGCTCAGGCCGCGCCGAGGCTTGCAGTGCCTCCAGGTGGCTGGGCACGATCTTCAGACAGTCGATGGCATGGAGCTCGAAGTAGCGCGCCATCGCCTCGGGATCGGACAGCCGCTCCTGGGCGATGACATGTAGGCAGCCGCCGGTGGTGAGCGCCGGGAAGACCGCCGTGTTGCCGAGGTCCGCGGCGAAGGTGGAGACCGTGGCATAGCTCGCGCCCGGTGGCAGGCCGAGGCGTTCGGTCACGCCGGCGATGTAGCTGACGAGCTGCCGGTGCTCAACGACCACCCCTTTCGGGCGGCCGGTGGACCCGGATGTGAAGAGCACGTAGGCGACGCTCTCTGGCGGGACCCAGAAATCGGGTCGCGCCCGGCTTCGCCGCGCCAGCTCCGCCGCGTCAGTATCCAGGCGGACCAGCCGCACGCCAGGGCCGGCGAGGCCCGGCGGTAGATCGCCCATGCAGATCACCACCGAC
>DASUNJ010000433.1:0-5467 GCA_036277235.1 Thermoanaerobaculia bacterium
AGCCGGAAGCAGGCCGGGTTCCAGTTGGTGTCGCCGATCGGCTGCAGGAACGCGTTGAAGTCGGACGTGCCGTCGCCGTCGTTGTCGAAGCCGTGGTTGACGTTGCCGAGCTCGTAGTTGATGCCGTTGGTGATCACCGTCTGGCCGGGGAAGCAGGTGGACGGCTCGTTGAACCAGGAGCCGCCGTTGGGGAAGATCTTGTTGGCGCTGGCCGAGATCTCGTTGCGCATGGTGACGCGCCAGGTGGTGTTCACGGCGGAGCCCTGGGCGCTGGTCGCCCACGCGTCGAACGGCAGCCAGAGGTCGTCGTTGGGCGTGTTGGAGGCGCACCAGACCGGCGAGCCGCAGGTGTCCGGGTTGGAGCGCCGCGGGTAGGTGAAGCTCCAGTACTGCCAGGAGCACTCGCCGACGTCGAGCGTGCCGATGTAGCGCGTGGCGTCGACCAGGTCGCCGAGGTGGGTCAGGCTGTAGGTGCCGGTGTTGGCCAGGCAGGAGCTGGAGAGCGCCACGTCGTTGGCCGCCGCCGCGCTGTCGCGGACCGGATAGCTGCCCGGCGTGCCGGTGCTGAAGGTGCCGATGTGCCCGACCACGTCGGTCAGGGGAGCGTCGCCGGTGTTGCAGAAGCCGGCGCCGATCGTGGCGACCTGGGGCGCGTAGCTCGACGGCGAGCAGACGTTCGAGTCGACGATCAGGTTGTACGGCGCGTTGAGCCGGACGGAGAGCGTGCCCGCGCCGAAAGACGGCTGCGCGAGCAGGATCGTCGCGAGAACGACCATGGCCGCGATACCCCAGCGGACCCGGGAAAAGACATGACAACTCCAGCGATCGGACATCTGGCTATCCTCCGAGGCGCGACACACCGCACCTACACCCGGCCCGAAACGAACTTGAACTGAAGAGACAGGTACCCCATGCTACCACGCCGCCGCGTGGTTCCGCTATCGTGCGCTTCACATGGGCGCCCTCTTCGCCAGCATCCGTCTCGACGGCGCCCCCGCCGGTCTCGAAGACCTCTTCCGGGGCACGGCGGAGGCGGGAGGCGACGACTCGGTCCGCTCCTGGGGTTGGGCCGCGCTCGGCTGCCGGGCCTTCCGGTCGACTCCCCAGGAGATCGGGGAGAGCCAGCCGCTCGTCGATCTCGTCGGGGGCCGCTTCGCCCTGCTCTTCGACGGCCGCCTGGACAACCGCGAGGAGCTCGGGCTCGGCGCAGAGGAGAGCGACGCCGCGGCGGTCCTGCGCTTCCTGTCCGGCGGAACGTGGGATGCCCTGGACCGCTTCGTGGGACCGTGGGCCCTGCTCCTGCTCGATCTCCGGGAGCGCGAGGTCCACCTGGCGCGAGATCCGACCGGCGAGCGCATGCTCTGCTGGCACGCCGATCCCGCGCGCATCCTGGTCGCCAGCGAGCCGGCAGCTCTACCCTCCCGCGACTTCGACGAGGAAACCCTGGCATCCTTCTTCGCCGTCCGGGAGCCGGCGCCGGACGCCACCTTCTTCCGGGCCGTCAAGCAGGTTCCCCCCGGCTGCCGGGTGACGCTCTCGGCTTCCAAGGAGAGCCGCCATTCCTTCTGGAACCCCGACCTCACCCTGCTGCGCGGGAGCGAGGCCGACTCGGTCGAAGCCTTCCGCGAGCGGCTCTCCACTGCCGTCCGCGCGCAGCTCCGCGCGATCGGCCCGGCCGCCGTGCTGATGAGCGGCGGCCTCGATTCGACCACGGTCGCTGCGCACGCGGCCCGTGAGGGAAAGATCCGCGCCGTCTCCTGGCGGTTCCGCGAGCTGAAGGAAGCGGACGAGAGCGCGTTCGCGCAGGCGATGATGACCGCGGCCGGCCTCGAGCCGGTCTGGGTGGACGGCGACGGCTGCTGGCCCTTGCGCGACAAGGGTGCCGCCGATCCCAGCCTGCCGTTCGAGAACCCGTACCGGGAGCTGCACGCCGCGGCGTTCTCGGCGGCGGCCGAGGGGGGCTCGCGGGCGCTGCTCACCGGCCACTTCTCGGACGAGATGTACCACGGCGTCGACGCCTGGTGGCTGCGCGACTCTCTGGCACGCGGAGGGTGGGCGGCGGCGGCCAGGGGCCTGCGCGATGAGCTGCGCTGGGGCTCGCGCCCGGACGTGTGGACCCCGGGCCTCCGGCGCGCGCTCGGCGTCCTGCTGCTCGGGCCCGCCTGGGAGCGGCTGCGGTCGCTGCGCGATCCCTCCTGGCTGATCCCCTCCGCCTACAGGGCTCTCCAATTTCGCCCCGTTCCTCAGTATCGGGCGCGCCACCCCGAGCAGGCGCAGACGCTGCTCGCGCCGTTCGCCATGATGGGCATCGCGGTCGAGATGCGGCGCGCCCGGCACCACGGCGTCGAGCTGCGCTTCCCCTTCCGCGACCGGCGCCTGATCGAGCTCGCCCTCCGCCTGCCGGCCGACCACCTGGCGCGGCCGGGATGGCGCAAGCGTCTCGTGTGGCTCGCGGGCGAGGGCTGGCTGCCGGACGAGGTGCGCCTGCGGCGGCGGATGTCGGACCTGGGGCCGCTGTCCGCCCGAGGGATCGGAGAACGCGAGCACGAGACCGTGAAACGCCTGCTCTTCGGCGAGGGACCGCAGCTCTGGCGCCGCTGGGTCGATCCCGCCGTGCTGGAGCGCTTCCTCGACACGGCCAGGACAGGAGGATCGGGGCTCCCGACCCTGGTCTTCTGGCGCTGCCTTGCCGCAGAGCTATGGGCGCGGTCGCTTCTCGAGTGAGCGCCGTGCTATAGTGCTGTTCAATCTGTCATGTCTGAGCAGAGGTGCACCCACGCGGACGCCGCGCCGAGGCGTCCTTACGTCAGCCCACGCCTCGTGGAGCTGGGGGATCTGCGCAGCCTCACCCTCGGGGGCTCGCCGGGTTTCGGCGACTCCGGCATCGGCAGTCCGCGCAGGCCGCTGGTGATCGGCGAAGCGCCGATCCCGCCCTTCGACCGCGCAGCATGAACCCGCCGGGGCTCCGCCCGGTATATACCGTGGCCGGGCGCACCCTCACGGTCCGCCTGTGTCCTGTGCCTCTCCCGCAGGCTCCTCCGGAGGTGGAAACCGTCTTCGACGGCAGCGCGCGGTTGGGAGCGCGAGAGTGCCGGGTGCTCTGCCTCGCCACGCCGGACTGCGATTTCCTGCACATCTCCGGCGCCGGAGCCTTCGCGATTCCCCGCAAACAGGATTGCATCGAAGTCGATCCCGAGCCGGGAGCCGATGCCGGCGCGGTGGAGGAGGCGCTCCTGGGACCCGCCTTCGCCCTGGCCCTCGCCCGCAGGGGAGTCTTCGTGCTCCATGCGAGCGCCGTGGTCTTGCAGGGCCGGGGAGTGGTCGGCTTCCTGGGAGAGAGCGGCGCCGGCAAGTCGACGCTGGCCCGGCTGCTCGTGGAGGCCGGCGACGGGGTGGCCCTGGCGGCCGACGACCTCCTGGCGGTCGAAGGAATCCTTGCCCTCCCCCACTTCCCCCAGCTCAAGCTCGGCACGGCGGCGATGTCGGCCATCCTGGGCCTGGAGCCGCGCTACCCGCTGCTGGGGCTCTACGAGCTCACATCGGCCGAAGCGGTGGGCACCGAAGCCCTGCCGCCCGCGAGCGCGGCGGCCCTGCTCCTGCGCCACACCATCGCCGGACGGCTGTTCGCAAAAGACCTGCTGGCAGAGCAGCTCGACTTCGCCGCGGGGCTCGCCGGCCGCGTGCCGGTTGGGCGGCTGAGGGTGCCCCGGCGGATGAATGTGGGAGGCGAGGTGCTGCGGTGGCTCTAGTTCAACGCAGGCGGCACCAGCGCTGCCAGGTTCGGATCCAGGCGCACGGCGATCCGGAACTGCTCCCGGGCCTCTTCGACCTGTCCGGCGGCGGCCAGGGCGCGTCCCAGGTTGAGGTAGACCTCCGGCCGGGGCTCCAGCGCGAGGGCCTCGCGGTAGGCCTGCTCCGCCGAGCTGCCATTGCTGAGGAGAAGGTACTGCGCGCCCCGGGCAATGGGGATGCCGATCTCCGTCGGGTCCAGGGTGGAGGCCCGGCGCAGCAGCTCCAGGTTGGCCGCCACGAGCCCGCGCGGCAACTGGTTGCGCGCAATCGCCGCCATGCTGAGCAGCTCCACCTGCCGCAGCATGCGCCCGGCGGTCAGCCGGTCGCGCAGCCGGACGGTCTGCCCCAAAAGAACCAGGACGAGAAGGGCCATCACCACCCAGGCCAGCGGCGAGCGGCGCGGAGCGGGCGGGGGCGCCTCGCGGCGAGTCTCCCGGCGACCGGGGCGTTTCGGTTTCATGGGCGGAGCACCCAGGCCAGGAACAGCAGCGCCGGGAAGGCGACCATGGCCACGTGGAAGGGGAAGTAGCCCAGGCTGAGGACCAGGAGGGCAGTCAGCCCGGACCAGGCGAGGGCGCGATGGTCTTCGCGGTCGTCCTCTTCACGGCTCCGCGCCTCTTCACGGTCGTCCCCTGGTTTCGGCGCGGCGCGGAAGACCACCCACAGCCCCCAGGCGAGGGCCAGCAGGCCGGGGATGCCCCACTCGGCGCCCGCGTTCAGGACCTCGTTGTGCGCGTTGTCGAAGACCGGCGTGAGCTGGCCCGGCAGGAACTCCACGCCGCGGTCGAGCAGCGCGAGCTTGGCCGGCACGTACTCCGGCAGGTAGCCGCCATGGCCGACGCCGGCCAGCGGATGCTCGCCCATCATCCAGAGCGCGGCGCGCCAGCCGTCCAGCCGTCCCGTGAGGACCTCGTTGAGGTCGCCCTCCGCCAGCCCCCGGAGCTTGCCCTCGACCCGGACCCGCAACGGCGCCACCGCCAGCACCAGGACCGCGGCCACCACCGCGGCGGCGGCCAGCCCGGCCAGCACCTTGCGGCGCGGCAGCTTGAGCAGCGCGAGCACGACCGCCCCCGCGGCCATGGCTGCCAACGACGCCATCGTCTGGGTCAGGGCCAGGCAGTAGAGGCAGATGGCGAGCGCGGCCGCCGCCAGCCACCGTCTCCTGGGAAAGGAGAACAGCATCCAGAACGCGACGAGGGACGGGAGCACCAGGTAGGAGCTCAGGTCCCCCGGGTTTCCCGCGAACGACGTGATCCCCAGGCGCGGGTCGTACTCGATACCGGTGAACTGGAGCGGCTTCCAGTCCGCATGGAACTGGAAGATGCCGACCAGCGCGAGGACCGCCGCCGGCCAGATCAGGCCGCGCAGGAGGCGCTCCAGGCGCTCGCGCTGGAGGCCGGCGCTCCAGCCCACCAGGCAGGCAGCGCCGATCCAGAGGTCGAACAGCGCCTCGCGCACCTGCAGAGGGTGCGCCGTGGTCCAGATCCCCGCGGTGGCCACCAGCAGGGCCGGGAGCACGGCCTGCACGGCCGGCAGCCGCCAGGCCCCTTTCAGATCGGCCGCGCGCAGGTTCCAGGCGAGGCAGAGCACCGATGCGAGCCCCAGCCACTCCGCCACCATCAGCTTCGGCAGCCGGAACGACTCCTTGCCCGCCACGACCAGGAACGGCGACACG
>DASUNJ010000434.1:0-5258 GCA_036277235.1 Thermoanaerobaculia bacterium
CCGCGGGCGAAGGCGAGGACGAACCCGGTGGCCAGGGCCGGCAGCAGCTCGGGGAAGATCACCCGCCGGAACGTCTGCAGGCGGCCGGCGCCGAGGCTGGCCGCAGCCTCCTCCACCTCGGCGTCGAGGTCGGCCAGCACCGGCTGCACCGTTCGCACCACGAAGGGGAGGCCGATGAAGGTCAACGCCACGATGATCCCCAGGGGCGTGTACGCGACCTTGATCCCCATGGGCTCGAGGAAACGGCCGACCCAGCCGTTGCCGGCGTAGATGGTGACCAGCGCAATGCCGGCCACGGCCGTGGGCAGCGCGAACGGCAGGTCGACCAGGGCGTCCACGAAGCGCCGGCCCGGGAAGGGATAGCGCTCCAGCACCCAGGCGACCAGCACGCCGAACACGCAGTTGATCAGCGCGGCGATCAGGGCCGACTGGAAGCTCAGTTGAAAGGCGGCGAGCGCCCGCGGGGCCGTGACCTTGGCAAGGAATTCGGCCCAGGTGAGCGTCGCCGTCTTCAGGAAGACCGTCGAGATCGGGATCAGGATGATCAGGCACAGGTAGAGAAGGGTGAAGCCCAGGGAGAGCCCGAAGCCCGGCAGCGGGCTGCCGCCCGGAAAGCGTCCACCCTTCGCCATTTATCGGCCCTCGTAGATCTTGTCGAAGAGGCCGCCATCCGCGAAGTGCGTCTGCTGGGCCTTGGTCCAGCCGCCGAAGTCCTGGATCGTGAACATCTTCAGCGCGGGGAACTGCTGCGCGTACTTCTGGGCCACGGCGGGCAAGCGCGGACGGTAGTAGTGCTTCGCCGCGATCTCCTGCCCCTCGGGCGTGTAGAGGAACTCCAGGTAGGCCTTCGCGACCGCCGCGGTCTTTCTCTTGTTGGCCACCTTGTCGACCACCGTCACCGGCGGCTCGGCCAGGATGCTCACCGACGGCGCGACGATCTGGAACTGCCCCTTGCCCAGCTCGCGGACGGCGAGCAGGGCCTCGTTCTCCCACGCGAGGAGCACGTCGCCGATGCCGCGCTCGACGAAGGTCACGGTCGAACCGCGGGCGCCGGTGTCCAGGATCGGCACGTTCTTGAACAGCCGTTTCACGAAGTCCTGGGCTTTCGCAGGGTCGCCGCCGTTCTCGCGGAGCGCGAAGCCCCAGGCCGCGAGGTAGTTCCATCGCGCGCCGCCCGAGGTCTTCGGGTTCGGCGTGATGACCGCGACGCCGGGCTTGATCAGGTCGTCCCAGTCCTTGATTTTCTTGGGATTCCCCTTGCGCACCAGGAAGACGATCGTCGAGGTGTAGGGGGAGCTGTTGTTGGGCAGACGGGTCTGCCAGTTCTTGGGGATCAGTCCGGCGTTGGCGATGGCGTCGACGTCGTAGGCGAGCGCCAGGGTCACCACGTCGGCGGACAGGCCGTCGATCACCGAGCGCGCCTGCTTGCCCGAGCCGCCGTGCGACTGCTGGACGGTCACGTCCTGCTTGGTCTTGGCCTTCCAGTGCTTCGCGAAAGCGGCGTTGAAGTCCGTATACAGCTCACGCGTCGGGTCGTATGAAACGTTGAGGAGCTGGACCGCGCCGAATGCGGGAACGGCCAGCAGCAGGGCCAGAAGGATCAGTTTGAGTCTCATATCGGTTCTCTCCTAGAAGGCGATCTGGAAGCGGCTGAAGAGGACGCTTTCGTCCTCGCGGTCTCCGGAGGCCGCCCCTCCTTCGAATTCGGTCCGCTCGTAGTCGAGCATCAGCTTGAGGTTGCGGTTGAGGTACCAGTTGAAGCCGACTCCGATCGAATCGGCCGCGGAGGCGGCGGTCGCCGGGTTGGCGAAGAGGGGGAACGCCTTGTCGTCCACATCGAGGCTGCTGATCCTGGCCACGAGCTCGAACGCGCCCCAGGTCTTGGCCGTGCGGTCGAACACCGTCTTCGGGTTGACGCCCCGGAAGGACGGCTCGCCGCCGGCGATCACCCAGGAGCCCGCCACCTGCCAGGCTTCGTTCTCCAGCTCCTCGACGACCGCACCGCTCCGCACCTCCTGCGACGACTGCACGTACTCGGCGAGGAGCCCGAACCGGCCGAGGTAGAGATGGCCCTGGGGTGAGAGCCGGGTGCGGTCGCCGTCGGCGAACACCCCGGTACCGTAGGAGAAGAAGGTCTGCTGGCCCGGCGTGCGGTAGCCGGGCAGGCCGGTCGCGGTCGCGCTGCCGGTCGTGCTCCCGTTGGAGGCTCCGATGCCCAGGCCAAGGCCCTTGCGCGTGAAGAAGAGCCGGGCGGCGAGATCCTTGTCGTCCTCGGCGTCGACATCGCCGCCATTGACCCCGTCCGCCACCCCGTTGAAGTACCCGACCGCGTAGTTGAGACCGCCGCCGGCCAGGTCGCCGCTGATCTGGATGCCGAGGTCGCGGCTCGGCACCAGGGACGTGGGGTAGGCGCGCTCGACGAAGAAGAGGTCGGTCGCGGACTGCAGGCGCTCCAGGCCGACCGGGGGCTTGAACTTGCCGGCGCGCACCTTGAAGGCGGGCGTGAAGCGGCCCTCCAGGTAGCCGTCGAACAGCACGGTCTGCCCCTGGGCGAAGTCCGGCATGATGCGGAAGTCGAAGATCTTGAACAGGGTGCCCTCGATGTTGGGGCGGATGCGCCGCAGCAGGAAGGTGTCGTTGGCCGGGCGCTCGTCGTCCCCGTCGTAGAAACGGCCGTCGAGCTGGGCATAGCCGCGGATCTTGAGCTGGAAGGCGCCATCGGCGGACTTCAGGGTGAAGCCGTCCTTCCCCGCGGTGGCCTGGCCGGCGGTCTTCGCTTTTTCGGCAGCCTGTTCCTTCTCCAGCTCCGATTTGCGGTCGAGCACGCGGACCTTCTGGTCCAGCTCGTCGAGGCGCTCCTCGACCGACTTCGGCTCCTCCGACTCTTCTGGTTCCTGCGCAAAGGCCATACCCCCTGTCAACCAGGCAAGGCACAGCCACAAACCGATCGTTCTCATCTCAGGGATCTCCGATGATTCCTCTCCTCCGGAGATCCGGTCGGGTCGGTAGTCAAGATAGGGGGGATTGCCAGGGTTCGGGTTCATCCCGTGACCCTCAGCCCCGTACGGTCCAGGCGCACCTTTTCGCGGCGCTCGATCTGGACCACGCGCCCGTCATGGATGACGATTTCGACGGAGCCGAAGCGGATCTCCCGCAGGCTCCTCAGGACCTCGCGCTCGATCCGGCGCAGCTCCTCCTCTTCGTTCACGACACCACCTCGTGCGAGCGGACGATCAGCACTGGCAGCTCTGCGAGCAGCGGCAGGGGGAGGAGCTTCTCGACCAGGCCGCCGAGCGACAGCTCGCCGCCCCTCCCGGGCAGCGGAGTGCCGAGCACGAGCAGGTTGTGCCTGCCCTCGGCCAGCTCGGCGAGGATTTCGTCGCGCACATTGCCATAGCGCATCCGGGTCGAGGCCTTGACCCCCAGGCGCCAGAGCGTGCGCGTGCTCCGGGTGAGGAAACGCTCGGCGTGGGGCTCGGACGGCGTTCCCTTTTCCTCCTCGCGCAGCACCGTCAGGATCGTGGCCTCGGCGCCGAGATGGCGCGCCAGCCGGCCGGCGAAGGAGACGTCCTCCTTGCCCGGCTCTCCGACCGCCACGCAGATGAGGACGCGGCTCGGTACCTGCCCGGCATGGGCCTCGGGCACGATCAGCAGGTGATGCTGGCCCGCGCCCAGCACGCGCTCGGCCGTCTCCAGCCCCTCGCGCAGAGGCGGCGTCAGGATGACGAGGTCGCAGGTCTGGCGCTCGGCCTCGCGCTCGACCGCCTCGGCCATGACTTCGCGCGTGGAGCGGGTCTCCAGAGCGGCCAAGCCGGAGCCGAGGCGCTCGCGCACCTCCTGGCTGCGGCGCTCGGCCGCCTCGCCGGGCTCGGAGCCGGTCTCCAGCACCGTGACCTGAGCGTGGGCGAGCCGGGCGAGCTCGCCGCCCAACCCCAGGGTGGCCTTGGAGCCGGAACCGTCCGTCACCATCAGGAACTTCATGCCGGGGTGTACCAGCGCATGAACACGCTGCACGCCGACCCAGGTCTTGTCGCCCGGATGGAGCGGGAAGCGGCGGGCCTGGTCCTGCGAGCGGGCGGCCTCGACCCAGACGCCGTCGTTGCCGAACGGGACCGGCGGTGCGATGGCCCGCACGCCGGGCAGGAGGGGCAGACGGAGGCGCAGGCGCTCGAAGGAGCCCACGAACGACCGCTGCTCCACGACCGCCTCGCCGAGCGAGGGGCAGGAGAGGTCCTGGGCCGAGCCGCGGAGCGCCACGTCTTCGGGCCGGAAGAGGATCTGCACCCGGCGCGAGCCGTCGGCGGCCTCGGCACGGGTGGTGAGCGGGAACTGCACGGGGCCGAGCTGCACGCCGGCGGCCGTGTGCTCCCCCACCATCAGGTTGGCCGTGCCCAGGAAAGTCGCCACGAACTCGGTCTCGGGGCGCAGGTAGAGCTCGTCCGGCGGGCCTGCTTCCAGCAGGCGGCCGAAGCTCAGGACGGCCAGGCGGTCGGCCAGCTCGAAAGCCTCTTCCTGGTCGTGGGTGACGAAGATCGTGGTGATGCCGAGCTCGCGCTGGATCTCGCGGATCGTGCGGCGGAGCTCCAGGCGTACTTTCGCGTCGAGCGCGCCGAACGGCTCGTCGAGGAGGAGCACCTCGGGGTTGTGGGCCTGGGCGCGGGCCAGGGCGACCCGCTGCTGCTGGCCGCCGGAGAGCTGTCGCGGCATGCGTCCACCCAAACCGGCGAGGCCGACCAGCTCCAGCAGCTCGTCGCGGCGGCGCCGGCGCTCGGCCTTGGACACGCCGCGGATCGACAGCGCGAACTCGACGTTCTCGGCCACCGACATGCCGCGGAAGAGCGCGTAGCTCTGGAATACGAAGCCGACGCCCCGCTTGGCGGGCGGCAGGCCGGTCACGTCGCGGCCGTGCAGCAGGACGCGCCCGGCGTCGACCTCGGAGAGGCCGGCGATCATGCGCAGCAGCGTGCTCTTGCCGCTCCCCGACGATCCCAGCAGGACGAAGAGCTCCCCGTCCGCCACCTCCAGCGAGACCCCGTTGACGACCGGGTGGCCCGCGTAGCGTTTGGTCAGCTCTTCCAGGACGATGGACATACACTCCTCCTTCCCACGGGCTTCAGAGTAGGAGGAGCGGGTGACAGTGTCAGTCGAAAGGCGGTGACAAAAACTACCGGTTTTGGAACCCGAAGCCGGCCAGCAGGTGCAGCGCAGCGTTGGGCACGCCTTGATGGAAAAAGTTGCCGGGTAGCCCTAGCTACCCA
>DASUNJ010000435.1:0-2277 GCA_036277235.1 Thermoanaerobaculia bacterium
GGCGCTCCGCCTGCTCCTGGGCGCGGTCGAGCTGCTCCTCCTCGCCGCCGCCGCCGACGCGGCCGGCCTGACGCTGACCCGCGCCGACGAGCGCCGCAAGGAGATCGCCGTGCGCACCGCCCTGGGCGCGGGCCGGCGCCGCATGCTGCGCCAGTTCCTCCTCGAAAGCTTCCTGCTCGCCGCTCCCGCCGCCATCCTCGGCCTGCTGTTGGCCAAGGGCGGGCTCGCCCTGCTCGTGGCCCTGGGCCCGCGCGACGTCCCCCGCCTCGATCAGGCCACGGTGGACGGCCGGGCGGTGCTCTTCGCCCTCCTCGTGGCGCTCGCGGCCATGCTCCTCCTCGCCCTGGTGCCGGCGCTCCAGGTCCCCCACTCCGACCTTGCCACGGCGCTCAAGGAAGGGAGCCACACCTCGGCCAGCCGCCGCGCGAGCCGCCTGCGGCGCCTCCTCGTGATCGCCGAAGTCTCCCTGGCCCTGGTCCTCCTGGTGGGAGCCGGCCTCACGGCCCGCAGCTTTTCCCGCCTGCGGAGCACCGATCTCGGCTTCGATCCCCAGGGGCTGCTCACCTTCCGCATCTCCCTGGACATTGCCCGCCAGACCACGCCGGAAGCGCAGGCCGCCTGGTTCCGCGCCGCGACCGAGCGCCTGAGGACGGTGCCGGGGGTCGAGAGCGCCGCCGTCGTGCTCCTGCGGCCGCTCGCCGCCTCGGTCGGCTGGGAGTACCACTTCACCGTCGAAGGGCAGACCGGCGCGGAACAGATCCGCAACCCGATCTCCAACCACGAGAGGATCAGCCCCGGCTACTTCGCGACCCTGGGCATCCCCCTCCTGGAAGGAAGGGACTTCACCTGGCAGGACGGCCACGGCGCGCCGCGCGTCGCCATCGTCAGCCGCGCCATGGCCGAGCGCTTCTGGCCGGCCGCCCAGGGTGCCGACGCTCTGGGCAAGCGGCTCCACTGGGCCAACCCGGAATCCAAGTGGCCCTGGCTCACCATTGTCGGAGTGGTGGGCGACGCCCGCTACCTGAACCTGGACACGGAGCGCTTGGACATCTACATCCCATTCCAGCAGGAGCCCCACTGGTCCATGGACTTCGTCCTGCGGACAGAGGGAAGGCCCATGGACCTGGAGCCCCAGGTGCGCGCCGCCCTGGCGGAGCTCGATCCCACCCGGCCGCTCCTGGACGTGACGACGATGAACGCGGCGCTCTTCCACTCCGTGGCCCGGCCGCGCCTGCGCGCCGTGGCGCTGGCGGCCTTCGCCGCGATCGCGCTGCTCTTCGCGGCGGTGGGCCTCTACGGGCTGATCTCCTGGTCGGTGTCGCAGCGGCGGCACGAGATCGGGGTGCGGCTGGCGCTGGGGGCGAGCCGCGGCCACGTGCTGCGCCTGGTGCTGAGGCAGGGGCTCGGCCTGATCCTGGCCGGGCTGGCGCTCGGCCTGGTCACGGCCCTGGGAGTGCTCTCCACCGGCCTCGTCGACGGCCTGCTCCACGGCATCCGTCCCCTGGACGCGGCCACCTTCGCCACCGTCCCCCTGTTGCTCCTGGTGGCCGGCCTGGCGGCCAGCGTCTCCCCCGCCCTGCACGCCACCGAAGTCGAGCCGCGCCAGGCCCTTCGCGGAGATTGATGCCGCCGGCAGGCGGAAGTAGTACGCTATGGCTCATCCAGGAATGGGTGAAACCATGAACTTCCCCGTGAGGCCCTAGGAGGTGGACGACTACGAGCACCTGCGTGCCGAGCTCGTGCGCGCGGTGTCGCGCATCTGCCCCTCCTGGCTGGCCAGCCGCGCCGACGACCTGGTGCAGGTCGCCCTCCTCCGCGTCCTCGAGGTCCGGCGCAAAAGTGAGGCGAATTCCCAGATCTCTACGTCTTATCTGAGGAAGACGGCCTACAGCGCCCTGATCGATGAGATCCGGCGCTGTCGGAGGCGGCGGGAGGTCTCCCTGGAGACAGACGAAGGGGGGATCGAACCCGCAGCCGAGACAGGTTCACCGCAGCCCGATCCGGAGGAGGTCTCCGCCGGGCAAGAGGTGGGGCGCGCGATCCGGGAATGTCTCGCGCAGATCGTACGCCCCAGGCGGTTGGCCGTCGCCCTGCACCTGCAGGGCCATAGCGTCCCGGATATCGGGAAGCTGATGAATTGGGCGCCCAAGAAGGCGGACAACCTCGTGTACCGGGGGCTGGCCGATCTGAGGGAGTGCCTCGTCTCGAAGGGGGTGAAGCCATGACGATGAAGGATGATGAGATCTCGCGTTTGCGAGTTGCGTTTACAACACCCTC
>DASUNJ010000436.1:0-3948 GCA_036277235.1 Thermoanaerobaculia bacterium
ACATGCTTCCGCTACGCGGCATCCTCTTCCTCCGGTTCTTCTTCTTCGCGGCCGGCCAGGAACCGGACCAGCTCGGGATGGTCGGCGCCTTCGGCCTCCTCCCAGGTTCCGATGAAGGCGAGCTTCGTGTCCGACAGGTAGGCGAGCCGGTCGCCGACGCGCCGGGCCAGGGGGATGTCGTGGGTGACGACCACGGCGGTCACGCCCAGCTCCTTCTGAATCGAGTTGAGCAGCTTGCCGATCGTGGCCGAGGTCGTGGGATCGAGCCCGGTGGTGGGCTCGTCGAACAGCACCACCTCGGGATCCAGGGCGAGCGAGCGGGCCAGCGCGACCCGCTTGCGCATGCCGCCGGAGAGGTCCGAGGGAAACTTGCGCTCCACGTCCTTGAGCTTCACCTTGGCGAGCTTCTGGCGGACGGTGTCGGAGATCTCGGAGTCCGAGAGCTCCGTGTGCTCGCGCAGGGGGAAGGCCACGTTGTCCATCACGTTCATGGAGTCGAACAGGGCGCCGCTCTGGAAGAGCATGGCGATCCGGCGGCGCAGCGGAAAGAGCTCGCGCTCGTCCAGGCCCGACAGCTCGACGCCGTCGAAGGTCACCGAGCCGGCATCCGGCTTCTCCAGGCCGTTGAGCTGGCGCAGGGTCACGCTCTTGCCGCTGCCCGACTTGCCCAGGATGACCAGGCACTCGCCGCGGTAGATGTCCAGGTCCAGACCGCCGAGGATGGTGCGGCTGCCGTACTTCTTGACCAGGCCGCGGATTTCATAGAGGGCTTCAGGCACGATCGGGTTCCTTCAAGTCAGCACGTAGAAAAGCTTGGTGAGGAAGAAATCGGAGATCAGGACCAGAATTGCGGCGAGCACCACCGTATTGGTCGTCGCCCGGCCTACGCCGTCCGCGCCGCCCTTGGTGTTGAGGCCATTGTAACAGCCCACGATGGCGATGAAGTATGCAAAGAAAAAGGACTTGGCCACGCCGCTCGCCACGTCGCCGAAGTTGAGCGACTCGAAAACGTCGTTGAGGTAGAGGCCCGCCGGCAGGTCCAGGGTGGTGACGGCGATGACCAGGCCGCCCAGGATGCCGAGGCCGTCGCCGATGACGGTCAGCGCCGGCAGCATGATGAGCGTCGCGACCAGCTTGGGCACCACCAGCTTCTTGACCGGGTCCGCGGCCATGGAGCGCAGAGCGTCGATCTGCTCGGTCACCTTCATGGTGCCGATCTCGGCGGTCATGCCCGCGCCGACCCGGCCGCCCACGATGAGCGCGACCAGCACCGGCCCGAGCTCGCGCACCAGCGACTTCGAGACCACCGCGCCGATGTAGTACTTGACTCCCAGGCTCGGCAGGCTGAGCGAGGTCTGCAGGGCCATGACCATGCCGGTGAAGATGGTCGTGATGCCGGCGACCCCGAGGGAGCGCACGCCGATCTGCTCCATCTGCTTGATCCAGAGGCCGATCTCGTAGGGTGGACGCAACATCGCGGCGAACGCCCTCAGGGTGAGGACGGCGAGCTCGCCGGTCTCCTGCACGAATTCGCGGGTTTTCACGAGCGGATGGGCAGCCAGAACGCTGCGTGGGCGATCCCGAAGCCCAGGTCGGCGGCGGCCATGGTGACCAGCCCCGGCACGCCGGACGGGCGCAGCGCCGCAAAGAGAAGGACGAGGCCGCCGAGGATCCGGCCGCCGATCGCCACCGCGACGATGCCGCTGTAGCGGCGGGTGTCCCGCGCGGCCAGCAGGTAGAGGGACGCGAGCATCAGCAGGACGACGGCGAAGATCCAGAGATAGAACGCCCCCTCGGGCAGGGGCGGAAGGGGCAGGTCGAAAGCCCGCGCCGACGCCTCGGGGGCGAAGGCCAGGAGCAGGGCGAAGACGATGTCCCAGAGCGCGCCCAGCACGAGGCTCGCCCGCAGCAGGGTCAGGAAACGGAAACGGCGGGCGAAATCGTTCACGACACTCATACGACGCGGGATTCTATCAGGGCGTTAGAATACTCCCGCCTCATGAAGAAACCCGCCCTTCCTCTCACGGTCCTCGCGACCTTCACCGGCAACCTGTTCCTGGTCCTGGGCAGCTTCATCCTCTCCATTCTGGCGACCCTCGTGAGCTGGATCCCGCCGCGGGGGAACTGGACGTTCGGAGTGGCCCGCATCTGGTCGCGCTGCCTGCTCACCGCGAGCGCCGTGCGCGCCGAGGCCTTTTACGACCCCGCCCTGGAGCCGGGCCGCAGCTACGTGTTCCTCTGCAACCATCAGAGCCTGTTCGACATTCCGGTGCTCCTCACCACCTGCCCGGGGCAGGTGCGGATGATGGCCAAGAAGAGCCTGTTCCGCGTCCCGTTCTTCGGCTGGGGCCTGTGGGCCGGCGGTTTCATCCCGATCGACCGCGGAGACCGCAGCACCGCCCGCCAGAGCTTCGCCTCGGCCGTGGCGCGCCTGCGGGCCGGGACCTCCATCCTGCTCTTCCCCGAGGGGACCCGGTCGATGACCGAGACGCTCCTGCCGTTCGAGCGCGGCGGCATCCTCCTGGCCATCAAGATGGGGCTCCCGATCGTGCCGGTGGGGGTGCGCGGCACGCGCGCGGTCCAGCCCAAGGGGAGCGTGACCATCCGCCCCGGCAAGGCCGAGGTCCGCTATGGCGCGCCCATCTCCTGCGCCGAGTACGGCATCCGGCGCAGGGCGGAGCTCACCGCCGAGGTCCGCCGCCGGGTCGCGGACCTGGCCGGGCTGGCGTTGCCACCCGAGGAGAGAGAAGAGAGTTGAAGTGGTAGGATTCGGAGGCGTCCGGCCCGGTGCCGGAGAAGGGAAGCATCCGAAATGGCAAGCGATCTGGAAACCGCGGTGTGGGATGCCCTGAAGGGGGTCAAGTTCCCGGGGATGAGCCGGGACATCGTCTCCTTCGGCTTCGTACACAGCGTTAAAGCATGCGCGGGGTCGGCGGTGGTGGACCTTCAGATGGCCACCCACAACCCCGCGGCCGCCGAGAAAGTCAAGGAAGAGGTCGAGCGGGCCGTCCGCACCGTTCCCGAAGTGCAGGAGGTCAAGGTCAACATGAACGTGACCAAGCCTCCGACCCGGGAAGAGGCCGCCCAGAAGGCGATCGCGCAGGACACCTCGCTGATTCCCGAGGTGCGGCACGTGGTGGCGGTGGCGAGCGGCAAGGGCGGCGTGGGCAAATCGACCGTGGCCGCCAACCTGGCCGTCAAGCTGGGGCAGCTCGGCTACCGCGTCGGCCTGCTGGATGCCGACATCTACGGCCCGTCCGTGCCCATGATGTTCGGCATCACCGACAAGCCGCGGGTGGACGGCAACCGCATCATCCCGTTCCAGAAGTACGGCATCAAGATCATGTCGCTCGGCTTCATCATGGAGGCCGACACGCCGGTGATCTGGCGGGGTCCCATGGTGATGCGGGCGATCGAGCAGATGCTCGGCGACGTGGAGTGGCGCGAGCTCGACTACCTGATCCTGGACCTGCCGCCGGGAACCGGCGACGCGCAGCTCACGGTGACCCAGAAGGTCCCCCTGGCCGGAGCGGTGATCGTGACCACGCCTCAAGATGTAGCTCTGATCGACGCGCGCAAGGGGCTGGCCATGTTCAAGAAGGTGAACGTGCCGGTCATCGGGATCATCGAGAACATGTCCTCGTTCGTCTGCCCGCACTGCGGCGAGGCCACCGACATCTTCAAGAAGGGGGGAGGGGAGCGGACGGCCGGCGTGCTGGACACGGCCTACCTGGGAGCGATCCCGCTCGACCCGAAGATCGTGCTGGGCGGCGACGCCGGGGTGCCGATCGTGGTGGCCGAGCCCGACGGGCCGCACGCCGACGCCTTCCGCGTGGTCGCCGAGGCGGTGGTCGAAGAGGTCGCCCGCCAGAGCGAGATGAAGCCCAAGCTCTCGATAGTTTGATCCCATTCCCCCTCTCCCCGGCCCTCTCCCCCGTGCCGGGGGAG
>DASUNJ010000437.1:0-9502 GCA_036277235.1 Thermoanaerobaculia bacterium
GATGTCGAAGGGACCGTTCTTGATTTGGATGAAGTCCTTGCCCTGCCGGATCTCCTCTTCCTGATCCACGGTGAGGGAGAATCCCAGTTCTCGCAGCGCTGCTACGGCCGCAGCTCCGTTTTCCGGGCTCTTCTCCAGGAAGAGATCGGAGTCCTGGGTCGTATCGGGATAACCCAGGAGAATCGCTCCGGATTTGCCGAGAAAGAGATAGTGCACACCCTGACGGGCGAATGCGTCCCGGATTTCCTCAGCCTGCGTGTATTCAAACCGCGGGGCCATAGCCCAGCCATTCCGGGAGGTTGACGGCGCACCACGCGCGATATTCGGCTGTCGTTTCGAAGGACCGGTAGGGAGCGTCGTCGAGGACCGGCTTGTAGGTATGGACGTAGGCGTAGCGGAGGCGCGTCTTCAAGGGACGCCGTGCCGCCGCCTCGAACTCCTCTTTCCATTCCCGCAACTGCTCCGGTGCCGGGTCCATGCAGCGAAGTGTATCCGACTCCAGGACACCTTCCCCCCCTTCAGACCAGCTCGGAGAAGCTGCGATAGACCGGATGGCCGTTCGCCTCGGCCGGCTTGTTGCCGGGGCGGAGGAGGAGGCCGGTCTGCAAACCGGCGGCTCGGGCGGCGTCGAGCTCGGCGGTGACGTCGCTCAGGAAGAGAATCTCTCCGGGCGGGAGTCCGAAGGAGCCGGCGATGGCGGTGTAGGAGGCGGGGTTGTTCTTGGGGCCGGTCGTGGTGTCGTGGAAGCCTTCGAAGTACGAGAGGAGGTCGCCCTGGTCGCTGTGGCCGAAGAGGAGCTTCTGGGCGAGCACGCTGCCCGAGGAGAAGATCCGGGTCCGGATACCGTGCTCTTTCCAGGTGCGCAGGGCTTCGGCCACGTCGGGCCAGACCTGACCTTCGAGCTCTCCCGCTTGGTAGCCGTCTTCCCAGAGGATGCCCTGGAGGATCTTGAGGCCGGTCGATTTGCGGTCGCGGTCCATGAGCCAGTGCGCGTAGGGGGCGCCGTTTCCGAAATCGGGGAGAGTTTCCTCCGGCTCCTCTTCGTACTCCTGCCGCAGCCGTTGCAGGGCTTCGGCGAAGCGCGGTTCCCCCCCAGAAGCGCCGGAGGCGCAGGCGGCGTCGAGGCGCCGCCTGGCGTAGGGGAAGAGGACGTCCAGCACGAAGGAGAGGGGAGTGGTGGTCCCTTCGATGTCGGTCAGGACGGCGCGGGTGCCCGGGGGCAGGGGCACGCTCGGCTCAGATGCCCGGTGCCGGCATGTACGCCGGTCCGAAGCAGAGCGGCTCGAAAGCCGCTTCCGCCTTGGTGTCGGTGTAGTGTGGCGTCCAGCCGGAGGTGTCCTGGAACAGGCGCACGGCCCGGATCGTCCTGTCCGAGCAGAGGTCGAACCAGTGGTGCGTCCCCCGCGGGACCCGGATCATGTCCCCCTTGACCATCTCGATGCCGAAGACCGGCCCTTCCGGGGGGTGGATGTGGAACACGCCGCGGCCGTGGACGATGAAGCGGACCTCGTCCTCGTCGTGCCAGTGTTCCTTGTTGAACTTGTTGAGCATCGCGTCCAGGCCGGGCGTCTCCGGCTTGACGTTGATCACGTCGGCCGTGACATAGCCGCCCTCGGCCTTGAGCATCTCGATGGGATCGCGGTAGGCGTCCAGGATCTCCGGGTCCGTGGCGTTCTCGGGGAGCTGGTCGCTGCCCTCGAAGCGGCGGTACCAGATCCCGAACGGCGCCAGGAACGCCGAAATCTCGGCCGGATCTTCCAGGACCCGGTTTTCATCGCGCAGTGTGACAGTTGCCATGGTCTTCCTCCTGCTTTCATCCCGCTTCTACCCAATATAGTGCCGGAAATCCGTCCGGCGAGCCACGCATTCGAACAGGAACTCCAGGATCTCGACGTGCCGGTGCGCCTGGTCGAGGCTCGCGCCCCAGGTATAGAGGCCGTGTCCGGCCAGGAGGAACCCGTGGGCTCCCGGACGCTCCGCGAGCAGCCGGTCCAGCTCTCCAGCCAGGACAGGCATGTCTTGCGAGTTGTGCAGCACCGGCATGAATACCTCGGCCTCGTGCGTCGTAACCCCTTCCAGGCCCTTGAGCATTTCGTAGCCGCGCAGGGTGAAGCCGCCGCGGTCCGCGAAGTGCTCTCCCAGGAGGGTGTTCGCCACGGAGTGGACGTGCAGCACCGAGGCGGCACCCGTGCGCTCGACGATCACGGTGTGCAGGGCGGCTTCCGCGGACGGCCGGGCGGTCTCGCCGTCTGCGGGCTTGCCTCCGGGGCCGACGATCATCAGGCCCTCGGGCTCCAGATGGCGCTTGTGAAGGCCCGAGCGGGTGATGAGCAGCCGCAATGGCTCGCGGCTCAGGGTGGCGCTGAAGTTGCCGCCCGTGCCCTGGCACCATCCCTGGGCGGCGAGATCCCTCACCACCCGGCAGAGGCTCTGCCCGAGGGTGGTCGACCCTGAGGAGGTGGGTTCGTCGTCGAGGGATCGCAGGGTTTGCATCCGGGGTAGGCTACACCAGAAATCCCGCGTCAAAGATTGAGCATCATCCGCAAGGACTCGTCAACCGTCCGCAGCTTCTCCTCATTGACCAGGGTCGCAAGATGCCGCAATGCTCGGTGCTCCGTATCCACCGTGACGATCTGGTCGGTTTCCACCCAGTGGGGCTTTGGCTCCCACTCGGTATCCGCCAGGCGCAGATCGCCTGCAGAGACCCCGACACGCCATTTGAAGTGGGGACGTTCCGTCGTAGTGATTGGGCAGATGATCACGGTGCCGAAAGCGGATCGATTCAGAGCATCGGTGGACACCACCAGACAGGGTCGCACTCCTTTCTGCTCGCGACCTTTCTTCGGGTTCAGGTCGAACATCCAGACCTCCCCTCGCAGCGGCTTAGGACGTTCCATCGCCTGTCCTCTCAATCCGTCTGGCCGCCGGCGAACCCACCGAGCAGGGACTCTCGCTCCTCAAGGTCGGCGCTGGCGACATGTGCCGCAGCTTCGTTGAACATTTCAAGCAACTTTTCCTCCCGCTCACGGCGTCTCTCCCGCTCGATGAGCTGCCGAATGAATTCGGCCTTGTTCTGGCTGCTTCCGGCGCGGCGAGCAAGCCAGGCATCGGTATCACTTGGAACGCGAACGCTTATCTGGCGGTCTTTGGCTGGGACTGGCATCTTGGAAATCTCCTGACAGTCACCATGATACCGACTTGAAGGTCATTCGCCAAGTTGACATACCTCGGAGCCCTGCGATCGAGGCTTGAGATAGGCTGCGGCCATGAGCATCCGCATCGTCCGGCTCGGAGAGCCCCGCGTTCCGGAGGAGGGGGTCCGCCTGGGGACGGTCCGGAGGCCGCCCCGGGGAGTGAAGAAGGAGGATTACGCCCGCCTGGACTGGTTCGATCTCTGGCTGCCGGATCTCGCGCCGAGCGCCGAGTTGGTGAGCCTGGCGCTGTCCGAGCCGTTCACGGAGCAGCGCTGGGCGAAGTTCGTCCGCGGCTACCGCCGGGAGATGAAGCAGCCCGGCCCCGAACGGCTGCTCAAGCTGCTGGCCCTTCTCTCCCACCAGACGCACTTTTCCGTGGGCTGCTACTGCGAGCGGGAAGACCGCTGCCACCGTTCGGTTCTGCGCGAGCTGCTCGTCGAGCACGGGGCTGAGGTAGGGTGATGCGTCGATCGAAGACTGCTGCCGTGCGAGTCATCCGCTGACGGTTTGATGTAATCCCATGCGCTGTCGTGCGTGGCGAGCGAGTGCGTTCAAATCCCGGAAGGCGATAACTTTCTGAAGACTGTCGGCTTGCGAGCCCATTTCGACAGTTTGAACACCTTCTCCTGCCCCGAAGAGTCCTGAAGGTTGTATGACGTAGCGAAGTTGTTGCTTTTGACACTTCCGCAGTGCTGTTAATCCGTCATTGACCCCCAGAGGATTCGAAAACTACGATGCGCGCGTGGAGCCAATCGATCTTCGGACCAAGATCCCTCTCTGGCGTGAAAGAGCGGGGCTGACCCAGGAGGATCTCGACAGGGCATGCGGATTCTCTCCTGGCACGGTCGAGCGTCTCGAGCAGCAGCGCCTCAAGCTGACGGAAGAGCAGTTCGTTCAAATCATCATCGCCACCGATCGGGATGTCCTCTGGTCGTTGGCGGAGACCTTCGGCACTCTCTATCGGCGCCTGGAGTCTCTGGAGCGTGACCAGCGGGCCAGCTTGGGGAAACCCGCCGTCTTGGAGGATCTGCCGGCGGATGCCGAGTTTCAAAACGGGCTCCAGGAGATGCTTTCAGGGGCGCAAGTGGTCTTGATGAAGGTGGCCCGGGCCACGGATCAGCGCAGGTGGTTCGCCGATCTCCTCCTCCGGGCCGCGGGACCTGACGCAGAGCAAAGGAAGCGCAAGCGCGTAAGGAAAGCGCGTCGGCCGGCCGAATGAGGTCTCACATGAGAAAAAGGGATCGTGGTTCCGCAGGGCGCGTCCTCCTGGAGTGTCGAGAGCGGCGAGGATACACCCAGGAGGAGCTGGCCAGGAGATCAGGCATCGGCGTCAGCTCGATAGGAGCGCTGGAGCGGGGCGAGGACAGACCTGCGGGAGAGAAGCTGGTCCGCATCTGCATCGCCCTGGAGATTGACCCTGAGGCATTTCTCAGCGAGATCGCCCGGGCGGAAGCCGACGAGCTGAAGCCGCTCGTGGAAGAGATGCGCCGCGAGATGGGACAGGTTGAAAGCCGGAAGTCCGCAGTGCATGCCTCGGGACCGAGCGACCTGTTCTTCCTCGCCGCCCGGGTCTCCCACAGCTCCGGAAACCCGGGCGGTCTGGACGCCCTGGTCAGGCTCATCTCCAGGATCAATCTGAGCGCCCCGATCGTAGAGCCCAAGCCCGGCCCGGGCTGAGCCTTTACTTCACCCGCTTAACCGGCCTCTCCATTCCTCCCTGGCGTAGGACCAGGCCGGCGCTGCCGTTCTCCCCTCTCACGAAGACGAGTTGGGCGTCGACGACCTTGAGGAAGAGGTTCGCGGGTTGATTTCGTTCCCTCCTTGGGTAACATGGTCCGCCTCTGGTGTTCAAAAGGAGACCACAGATATCATGGACCAGGAACAGGAAGGGGTCGGGTTGAACATGTTCCTCCGGATTTTGAAAGAGGCGGTCGGGCAGATCCTCTATCTCCAGAACGGGGAGGCGTTTCTCTCCTGGATGCGGGTGGAGGCGACCCGGCGTTTCCCGGAGGTGTTCGCCGGGTTGCCGGACCGGGTCCGCCGCGCCCTGGCCACGGAGCTGGGACGCCAGATCTGGAACGCCACGCCCATTCCCCGGAGGGACTTCCGTCCGATGACGCTCCCCCTGCCGAAAGCGGCCGACTCTTGCCCCTGCCGCTCGGGCCGCACCTATGAGCGTTGTTGCGCCAACGCGCCGGCCGTGCCCGGCCTGACCCCGGAGCTGATGTGGGCGCTCGTGGCCGGAGAGCTCCCTCTGGAGCCGGCGGCGGCGCTGGCCGAGGAGGGCGGCATCCCGCGCCCCTACCTGGGGATCGTCGCCCGCCGCCTGGTCGAGGCGGGGCAGCCGATGCGCGCCCAGAGGTTCCTCGAGCGGCTGTTCGAGGAGCCCGAGGTCCTCGCCAGGAGCGACATGGACACGCTGGATGCGCTGCTCGAAGCGTACGAGAAGCTGAACCTGAACGAGGAGATGCGCTCGTTCGTCCAGCGGTTCACTCAAGGCTTCCTGGGTGCCGAGGAAGAGTGACCGCCGTTTCTTCTTTTCGCTCTCCTTGACCGAAACCGGCGCCATTGGCTGGCTGACGTCGCGGAATTCCGTTATTCTATGCCGCGATGCCGAAACAGGGCCGCCCCCTCCTTCCGGGATATCTGGAGAGCCTTGCCGCCGTGGAGGACCGCGGCGATGCCCGCGAGGAGAGCTTCTATCCCACCCTGGTCGGGCTCCTGATTGGCTGGGCGGAGCGCGCCGGCTTGCGGGACGTCCACGTGACGACGATTCCGCGCAAGACCGAGGGTTGCAGCCTCGATTTCCAGGTCTGGCGGGGTCGGCACCACCTGGTCGGCTACATCGAGGCGAAGCGGCTCCCGGCGGACCTGGACCACGAGGAGACGAGCAGGCAGCTCAAGCGATACCTGGATACGTTTCCGAACCTGATCCTCACCAATTTCCGGGAGCTGCGGCTCTACCGCAACAAGGTCCAAGTCGCCCGGGTGACGATCTCGGCGTCCTGGCCTCCGCGTTTCGGCGAGAGGGAGCTGGCGAGAAGGGAGGCGGAGCTGGCGGCGCTTCTCAAGCGCTTTTTCGGCTTCGAAAGGCCGCAGCGCCTGGGCGCCGCCGCTCTCGCCAAGGCTCTGGCCGAGCGCGCCCGTTTCCTGCGGGACCGCATCTGGGACCTCCTGGAGCGCGACAAGAGCAGGGAGGAGCCGTCGGAGCTGACCGACTTCTACCGCATGCTCGCCACCCATCTGTTCTCGCGGCTCGACGAGGAGGAGTTCGCCAACCTGTATGCCCAGACCGTGGCCTACGGCCTGCTCGCCGCCCGCTGCTGGGAGGACGGCGAGCTCGACCGCCGCACGCTTTACGAAAGGATTCCTCCGGCGAGCGGCATCCTCCGGGACGTCTTCCGCTACATCTCCCTTTCCCCGCCTCCCGAGATCGAGTGGATCGTCGACGACCTCGTGGACCTCCTGCGTCCCGCCGCCTGGAAGCTGGCCCTGCAGCGGCATTTCCAGCAGAAGCGCGACCAGGACCCGATCCTCCACTTCTACGAGACGTTCCTGCGGCAGTACGACTCGAAGCTCCGGATGCGGCGCGGCGTCTTCTATACGCCTGCGGCGGTGGTTTCCTACGTCGTGCGCTCCCTCGATCACCTGCTGCGCACGCGGCTCGACCGGCCTGATGGGCTGGCGGACCCGCGGGTCTGGCTCCTGGACCCGGCGGCCGGGACGATGACGTTCGTGGTCGAGGCGTTCCGTTGCGCGATCGAGGGGTGGCGGGAGACCTACGGCAGAGCCGGCGTGCCCGCTCTGGTGCGGGACCACCTGCTCCCCCGGAGCTTCGGCTTCGAGCTGCTGATGGCGCCGTATGCGATCGGCCACCTCAAGATGAGCTTGTTCCTCGCGGAGCAGGGATACAAGCTGGGCGAGGGGGACCGGGTGAACCTCCTCCTGACGAACGCCCTGGTCACGGAGGACCTGAAGCAGGGAACCCTCCCTTTGATGCCTTCCCTGGCGCGGGAGGTCCGCAAGGCGGCGGAGGTCAAGGAGGACCCGCGAATCTGCGTGGTGCTCGGGAATCCGCCCTATTCAGGACACTCCGCGAACCCGGTGAGCCGCAAAAGGAAGGAGGATCCTGTCCGGGCCTACTACCAGATGGACGGCGTGCCTCTCAAGGAGAAGAACGCCAAGTGGCTCCAGGACGACTATGTCAAGTTCCTGCGCTTCGCCCAGCGCAAAGTCGAAGCCCACGGCGAGGGCGCGATCGGCCTGGTGCTCAACCACGGCTATCTGGACAACCCGACCTTCCGGGGGCTCCGGCGGTCCCTGATGGACAGCTTCGACGAGATTTTCGTCCTGGACCTCCACGGGAACCGGCGGAAGCGGGAGGTCACCCCGGCCGGCGCCCGTGACGAGAACGTCTTCGACATCGAGCAGGGAGTGTCGATCCTGCTGGCCGTCAAGAGGGAGGGACTTCCGAAGGCCATCTCCCGTGCGGATCTCCGCGGGAACCGGACGAGCAAGCTTCGCTGGCTGGCTGCCCGCGACGTGGAGTCGACCTCGTGGACCACGCTTCAACCCCGGGGTCCCTCCTATCTCTTCGTGGAGAGGGATACGCGGCTGGAGGAGCTGTACGTCCGGGGCATCCCGCTGCCGGAGATCTTTCCCGAGCACTCGGTGGGCGTGCTCACGGCCCGCGATGCCTACGTCATGGACTTCGAGCTGCAGGAGCTGCGCAAACGCGTCATCAAGCTCCGCAAGGGGCTGCTCCCGAGAGAGGTGGTTCCGGACGGCTACCCGAAGGACACCGGGAGCTGGAAGCTGACGGAGGCGGTCCGGCGGGCGGGCGAGGACGCGGAGTGGGAGACGCGGTTCACGGAGATCCTGTTCCGGCCGTTCGACCTGCGGCACGTTTTCTACGCCGATTACCTGGTGGAGCGTCCGCGCGAGCGGGTCATGGGGCATCTGCTCCGCGGCCGGAATCTGGCGCTGGTGGTGCCGCGGCAGAGCAAGGACGGCCCCGGCGCGCTGGTCACCGAACGGATCGCGGCGCACAAGGCCGTCAGCGCGTATGACATCAACTATGTCTTCCCGCTGTGGCTCTTGCCCGAGGGGATCTTCCCAGCCCGGGTGCCGAACGTCTCCCCGGAGGTCGTTCGCTTTCTTGAGCGCTGCCTGGGGACCGCTCCCGGACCCGAGGCGATCCTCGGCTATGTCTATGCGGTCCTCTACAGCCACCGGTACCGCGACCGTTATGCCGTCTTTCTGGCTTCCGACTTCCCGCGCATCCTGTTCCCCCGCGACAGGTATCTGTTCGAAGCCATGGCGGGGCTCGGCTCGGAGCTGATCCATCTCCACCTGCCTTCGCGACCGCTCCGGCCGGCCACCCGGTTCCTGGGCGAGGGGAGCGGCTGCCTGGGCCGGACCCGGAAGGTGCTTCGGGACTATCGCGAGGACGAGCGGCGGGTATATGTGAACGAGGACGGCCAGTTTTTCGACGGCATCCGCCTGCAGGTCTGGGAGTACCGCATCGGCGGCTACCAGGTGCTGGACCGCTGGCTTCAGGACCGGGCTGGGCGGAAGCTCACCCTGGAGGAGATCCAGGCCTTCTGCCGGACGGCCACGGCGCTCGGGCAGACGGTGGAGGTGCAGAGGCGGATCGACGAGCTGTACGCGGCGGTGGAGGAGAGCGCGGAGCTGGCTCTCAGCTAACGCTTCCCCGGCCGCCGTTCCGGCCGGGCGTTCCAGGGGTCCTGGGGCCAGGCATGCTTCGGATATCGGCCCGCCAGCTCCTTGCGGACTTGCGGGTAGGTGTTCTCCCAGAAGCTCCGCAGGTCGTGGGTGACCTGTTGCGGTCGGGAGTTGGGCGCCAGGAGATGGAGGAGGACCGGCACCCTCCCCGCCGCCACCCGCGGGGTCTCGGCCAGTCCGAACAGCTCCTGGATGCGGGCGGCGAGCACGGGCGGCTTGCCGGGCTCGTAGACCAGCTTGATCCGGCTGCCGCTCGGCACTTCCAGCCGCTCGGGCGCCTCCCGCTCGACCGCCCGAAGCTGATCGTGCGAGAGCGATCCCTCCAGCACGGGGAGGAGAGGCGCGCGCCTCAGCTCCGCGAAGGACTTCCTTCCGGCGGCGAGGGCGGGTAGCAGCTCGCGGAGCTGCTCCTCGTCGAAGGCGGGAAGGTTCAGCTCGGGCATCCACTCCCGCAGGCAGCGCACGCGGGCGAGGAAGCCGGCCACCTCGGGATCATCCAAGGGAAGAGCGCGGTCCAGGCGGGTTGCGGCGGCTTCGGCCAGGATGCTCTCTGCATCTTGAAC
>DASUNJ010000438.1:0-6553 GCA_036277235.1 Thermoanaerobaculia bacterium
AGATCCTGGTCCAGACCTTCCTGACCTGGGACCGCTGGGTGGGGTTCTGGTGGGCCGCCCTCCTCGTCCTCGCCGCCGGAAGAGGCATCCTGAAGGGAAGACGGGCAGCGCTCTCCTGGCCGATCCTGCTCGGGTTCGCCGCCCCCCTCGCCATCGCCTGGGGGGCGTACACCGTGCACTGGAATCCGGCCGAGCTGGTCAGGGTCACCTGGGAGCGCTTCCTGGTGCAGGGCTCCCTGCCCTTCTTCCTGCTTCTCGCCCTCGCCCTGCGCGAGGCGCTGCAACGGTCCCCGCTCAGTTGGCCCGGATATAGCAAAGGTACAAAGCGTCCGCCGGGCGGTAGGGACGGTTCCGTCTCGGCAATGATTTGAAATTCAGCGGGCAGCGGGGAACGACCCCATGGCGAGACAGACGAAAACCGACGCTCGGGACTGGCTGCGGCTGGGCATCGAGAGCCTTGGCGACGCGGTCCTGACGACCGACGGCGCTGGACGTGTCACCTATCTGAACGCGGCGGCCGAGCGCCTGACCGGCGCGACCGCCGAATCCGCGCGCGGCCGGCACCTGAACCAGGTGCTGCGCCTCGTCGACGAGGGCACGGGGCGGCCGGTCGAGCTCCTGATCAGCGAAGAGGGGATCGGAGAGGCCGCGGCCACGGTGCGCCGGCCGCTCCGGGTCGAGGGCGGAGCCGGGTGGCGGGTCCATGCGAGCCTCGACCCCATCCGGGAGCCCGTGCGGGAGGACACCGCGTTCGCCGGCGCCGTGCTCGTCCTCCGGGACGTCAGCGACCGGCTCGAGCAGGAGAAGGAGGCCCGCGAGAGCGCCTCGCGCTACCGCACCTTCTTCGACCAGAGCGCCGAGGGCATCTGGCGCTGCGAATTCGAAGAGCCGGTGCCGGTCGAGCTCCCGCCCGACGAGCAGATCGAGCGCTTCTACCGCCACGCCTTTCTCGCCGAGTGCAACCGCGGCATGGCCCGCATGTACGGCCTCTCCGAGCCGGCGGAGCTGATCGGCTCCCGCCTGAACGACCTGCTCCCCCGCTCGGACACCCACAACGTCGAGTTCCTGCGCTCGTTCGTCCGCTCGGGCTACCGGCTGGCCGGCGCGGAGTCCCACGAGCTCGACCGCGAGGGCAAGGCCAAGTACTTCCTCAACAACCTGATCGGCGTGCTGGAGAACGGCCGCGTGGTGCGCGTCTGGGGCACCCAGCTCGACATCACCGAGCGCAAGCGTCTGGAAGACGAGCTGCGGCGCCGCGCCGAGGACCTCGCCGGCGCCGACCGGCGCAAGGACCAGTTCCTCGCCATGCTGGCGCACGAGCTGCGCAATCCGCTCGCCCCGATCCGCAACGCCGTCGAGCTGATGCGCCAGGTCGAGACCATCGATCCCGCGTTCCAGCCGTCGCGCGAGATGGTCGAGCGCCAGGTCAAGCACCTGGCCCGCCTGGTGGACGACCTGCTGGACGTTTCCCGCATCACCCAGGGGAGCATCCGCCTGCGCAAGGAGGCGGTCGACCTCGGCACCGTGGTCGAGCGCGCGGTCGAGGGCACGCGGCCGCTCATCGACTCCCGCGCTCACAACCTCAACGTCCAGCTTCCGACCGACCCGATCCGCCTGGAGGCCGACCCCACCCGCCTGGAGCAGATCCTGACGAACCTCCTCAACAACGCGGCCAAGTACACGATGCCGGGCGGCCAGATCCGGGTGAGCGCGGCTCTCGAGGGGGACGAGGCGGTGGTGCGGGTGCGGGACAACGGCATCGGCGTGCCTCCCGACGTGCTGGACCGGGTATTCGAGCCCTTCGTCCAGTCCGAGGGCTCCCTCGCCCGCTCCGAGGGGGGCCTCGGGATCGGCCTGACCCTGGTGCGCAGCCTGGTGGAGATGCACGGCGGCAGCGTCGAGGCGACCAGCCCGGGCCTCGGCCAGGGGAGCGAGTTCGTGGTGCGGTTGCCCGCCAACGTGCCGGTCGAAAAGGGTACGTCCTCCCTGCCCGAGGCGCACGCTCCCTTCGCCTCCCGCGGTCTACGCGTGCTCGTGGTCGAGGACAACGTGGACGCCGCCGAGAGCCTCTCCGCCCTGCTCCGCCTCTGGGGCCACGAGGTGCGCATGGTCCACGACGGCTTCGCGGCCATCGACGCCGCGCGGGAGCAGCACCCCGAGGTCGTGCTGCTGGACATCGGCCTGCCCGGGCTCGACGGCTACCAGGTAGCCAAGCGCCTGCGCGAGGATGCCGCCATGGACGGCGCGCTCCTCGTGGCCATGACCGGCTACGGCCAGCCCGAGGACCGCCGCCGCTCCCGCGAGGCCGGCATCCACCACCACTTCGTGAAGCCGGTGGAGCCGTTCGTGCTGCGGACGCTGCTCTCGAACCTCGGCGCGCCGGTGGTTTCGGAGCCTTACTAAAGGAGGGGGCTCTGGTAGACTCAACCAGAGCCCCATGAACGCCCCCACCGAGAGCCGCCTCCTCAGGCTGGCCATTTCGAAGGGTCTCCTGGCCTGGGAAGACCTCGACGCCGTCGCCGACCGGGTGCTCACCCCGGGGGGCGGCGTTTCGGCAGAGCGCCTCTGGGTCCAGGCGCTCCTCGACTCCGGCCGTCTCGACCGCGCCGCCCTGGGCGCCCTCCTCTCCGAGCTGGACATGGAGGTGGACCCGGCCCTCGCGCCCACGCTCGTCGAAGCTCCCCCCGGCCGGGCAGGCGCCGTCGCCTTCCCGCCCGAGCTGCGCTTCCTCCGCGACTGGCCGCGCTACCGCGTCGAGCGCTTCCTCGGCTCCGGCGGCATGGGCTCGGTCTACCTGGCCTCCGACCCGCAGCTCGGCCGCCACGTGGCGCTCAAGTTCCTGCACTACAACGATCCCGTGCTGGTGGTGCGCTTCCTGCGCGAGGCCCGCGCCCAGGCCCGCGTCGAGCACCCGAACATCTGCCAGGTACACGAGGTGGGCGAGGTCGAGGGCCGGCCCTACATCGCCATGCAGTACATCGACGGGCGGAGCCTCGCCGAGCTGCGTGGCAAGCTGACCACCGAGGCCGCCGTCCGTCTCGTCCGCGACGTGGCCCGCGCCGTCCACACGGCGCACAAGACCGGCCTGATCCATCGCGACTTGAAACCGGCCAACATCCTGGTGGGCAGGGACGACGCGGGCGGCCCCCATCCCTGGGTCGTGGACTTCGGCCTCGCCCAGGACCAGGGAGAGGAGGGGCTCACCCGCACCGGACTGATCAGCGGCACGCCGGCCTACGTCTCCCCCGAGCAGGCGCAAGGCGGGCAGCTCGACCGCCGCACCGACGTCTACAGCCTCGGCGTCGTGCTCTACGAGATGCTGACCGAGAGCCCTCCGTTCGCGGGCACCACCGCGGCCGGCACGCTGGTGCGGGTGCTCCAGGAGGAGCCCGAGCCGCTGCGCAGGCGCAAGCCGGGCATTCCGGCGGACCTGGAGACGGTCGTCCTCAAGTGCCTGGAGAAGGACCCGGAGCGCCGTTACGACTCGGCGCGCGCCCTCGCCGAGGACCTGGACCGCTGGGTGGAAGGCGATCCGATCGACGCCCGCCCCGCCGGCCTGGCCTACCGCGCAGGCAAGCGGCTGCGCAAGCACAAGGCGCTCGCCGTGGTGGCCGCGGCTGCCCTGGTCCTGCTCGCAGTGCTCGGGGCTGAGGTGCTGCGCACCCGCTGGCAGGCGCGCGAGCGGGCCGAGCTCGCCCAGCGCTTCGGACAGCGCGTCAAGGAGATGGAAGCGAGCCTGCGCTACGCGGCCCTCCTCCCCCGCCACGACGTGACCGCCACCAAGCGCCGTTTGCGTAGCGAGCTGGAGAAGATCCGCGAGGAGATGGACCGGCTCGGTCCGCTCGCCGAGGGCCCGGGCCATTACGCCCTCGGCCAGGGACACCTGGCTCTCCATCAGGACGAGCTGGCCCGCGAGCACCTGGAGCGTGCCTGGAACGCGGGCCAGCGCACCCCGGAGGTCGCCGAGGCCCTCGGCCGGGTCTTCGGCTCGCTGCTGGACAAGACACTGATCAACGCCGGTCCCGCCCGCGAGATGGATCCGGACGAGGTGCGGCGCCGCTTCCGGACACCCGCGCTGTCCTACCTCAAGGAGGCAGCCCGGGACCCGGAACAGGCGACTCTCTACCTGCTCGGCTTGATCGCCTTCTACGAAGGGCGATATTCCGAAGCCGTGGCGCGGGCTCGGGAGGCCTACCGCGAGACTCCCTGGCTCTACGAAGCGGCCCAGCTCGAAGCCCGCGTCTATGCCTTCCAGGCGGACGAGGCCGCCGATGCCGACAATCGTGAGGAGGCGCTGCGTCTCTACGACCAGGCAGGCGCGGTCTATAGCCGCATCCTGGCCACCGTGCCGAGCGATGCCGCGCTCTACTCCGCCGATTGCCAGCGCCAGGCGCACCGGATAGCCCTCAGCCGCGACGAGCTCTCGGACGGGAGCTTGCGGCAGGCTCTGCGCCCTTGCGACGTGGCCCTGCAGGTCGATCCGGAGCTGAGTGAGGTCTACACCTTCCGGGCCGGATTCCATTGGGGGCAGGGCGACCGGAAGATGCGCCGCGGCGACGATCCGCAGGCGGATCTCGCGGCGTCCCTTGCCGAGGCGCGGAAGGCCATCGCCCTCAATCCGCGGGACGCCCGCGCGTTCAATCACATGGCCATCGCCCATCGCCTGCTCGCGACCTGGCAGCTCGGCCGCGGGGGCGATGGGGCCGCCGAGCTGCGCGAGTCGCTCCAGGCCGCGCAGGAAGCGGTACGCCTTCAGCCGGAGCTCGCGGCCAACCACAACACGCTAGCCGTCTCCTGGATGATCATGGCCCAGGGCCAGGAACAACGGGGGGTCGATCCCCGTCCCATGCTGCAGAAAGCCGTGGCGAGCTACCGCAACGCCTTGGACCTGCACCCGGATCACTTCCCTTCGCAGGTCAACCTCGGTACGGCCTGGAACGACATCGCGGCGGCGGAAGCCGCACGCGGTCAGGACCCCTCGAAATCGCTGGACGCGGCCATCGGGGCCTTTCAGCGCGCCAGGACCATGAACCCCCAGACCGCTGCCGCCCACAACAACATGGGCAACTCCTATCTCACGATGAGCGAGTACCTCCTGGCGCGGGGCACCGATCCCCGGCAAGCTCTGCAACAGGCGGAGGCGAACTACCGTCAGGCCGTGGCCGTGCGGCCCGACTACCCCTACGGCCCCTACAACCTTTCCTACACCTACCGGCTCCTCGGCCAGGCCCTCTTCGACCGCGGCGAGGACCCGGCCCCGGCCCTCGCATCCGCCCGCGCGCAGGTCGAGGCTTCGTTCCGCATCAACCCGGACGACGCCGACACGTTCCTCGAACAGGGGCGTATCGAGCTGATCGCCGCCCGCCAGACCCTTCGAAGCGGCCGAGATCCGGGTCCCGCCTTCGACGAGGCCGCGGCGGCTCTGGCAAGGGCCGAGGTGCTGAACCCGGGCGCGCCGGAGATCTTCCTCGCCCAGGCGCAGGTGGAGCGCTGGCGGGCCGAGGCCGGGGCCGAAGGCGCGGCGAGCCGCGGCCTGGAACGGATCGAAAAGGCCCTGGCCATCAATCCCGAGGACGGCACGGCCCACGCGGTCCGCGGCGCCCTCCTCCACCTCGCCGGCCGGCGCCGCGAAGCCGACGAGTCCCTGCGCAAGGCGTTCGCCCTCAATCCGCTGCTGAAGAGGGAGTACGGTAAGCTTCTCTCATGAAAGCAATCCCCTTGATCCTGCTCCTGGCCATGCCGGCTCTCGCGCAGAAAGGTCCAACCCCGAACACGCTGTCGATGGCGCCCGGCGCCGAGAGGCCCAAGGCCACGATCGCCGACATGGCCTGGATGCAGGGGCGCTGGCAGGGAGAGGCGCTCGGCGGCACCTCCGAGGAGATGTGGAGCCCGCCCATGGCCGGCGGCATGATGGGCATGTACCGCCTGGTCAAGGAGGGCAAGGTCGTCTTCTACGAGATCCTGGCCCTGGTCGAGGAGGAGGGCAGCCTCACCCTCAAGCTCAAGCACTTCAACGCCGACCTGACCGGCTGGGAGGAGAAGGCCGAGGTGCGGACGTTCAGGCTGGTCAAAGTCGCCCCGAACCAGGCGCACTTCGAAGGGATGAGCTTCCACCGCCTCGACGCGGACAACATCCTCGTCTATCTGGCGATCGATCAGAAGGACGGCACCGCCAAGGAGGCCGAGTTCCGCTACCGCCGCGCGGGCTCCTGAGCCTCCAGCACCCCGATCCGCCGCAGCACGTCCAGGTACTCGGCAACCTCTTCCAAGGGTACGGGGCCGTAGATGGCCGACAGGTCGTCGCGGATCTGCTTCACCGTCCGCCGGCCGTCCACCAGGTTCAGGGCCTCGTAGTCGTACGAGGCCTCGGACCAGAGCGGCTCGCGCCGCAGCAGCGCGGGCGCCGCGATGCCGGCCTCCGCGGTCTTGTCCCGGAAATAACTGTAGCCGAAGCCGTCCATCGGTCCCTTCGGTTTCGCCGCGCGGCGGTAGACCGTTCCGGAGTCGGCCGGCGCCTCCCCCTCCACCCCCATCAAGGTCCGAAGGATAGCGA
>DASUNJ010000439.1:0-2500 GCA_036277235.1 Thermoanaerobaculia bacterium
GCCGGTGTCGACGGTGATCAGGTCGCCCGCCTGCGTGAGCCGCAGGGGCCGGACCGGCGCCGGGTTCAGCACCGAGCCGTCGGTGACCACCCTGAAGGTGGCGCTGCCGTTGGCCGCAACCGAAGCGGGAAAGGTCACGAGGAGCCACTGGATGGGAGCCGCGGTGTTGGTCAGCGGCGCGTTCCAGCGGGCTGTGATCTGGAAGTCGGCGGGCACGGCCTTGCCGGCCGCGTCGACGACGGCGAGCGTGCCTGTGCCGCGCAGGTTCAGGCTGCGCGGGATCGGCACACCCGAGCGGATGACTTCGCCGCTGCGGGCGACCGCGGCGGTTTCGCGGACGGTGAGGATGAGCTGCGAGGGGACGGGGACGGTGTAGGCGGCGGAGGCGGGCCGGAGAGGGCCTGTGAGCGCGAGCAGGGCGAGGAGAAGGGTACGAGAGGCACGGGACAGCAAGCTCGGGACGAAAATACCCATGTGCACAGACCCCTATGTACGGTCCACCACCATCCACCCACCCAGGTTTTTGGGCCACATCGGTTGGAGGTGTGGACTGCCTTTCCCCGTTGTGGAGACGCACCGGTCCTGCTACACCGGGCGTCGGGCTAAAAACGACTCGCTAAATCTTTTTGAGTTCGTTGGGGGGACGTTACAAGGGAGAACTGACAATGTCAACCTTTTTTTGGAGACAATTTTCCAAAATCACCGCCGGGTAAAAATCGTTCGATCGCCGAAGCGCGGCTCCAATGCGGCTCGGATCGCACCGGTAAACCGATGTAAGTCCATTGTTTATGCTGCTTGCCCATCCAGGTGCTCACAGCGGGCGCAACTTGTTGCCCCTTCGGTGAGCAACTTCAAGGATCAATTCCCAGGTGGGAGGTTTTTACATTGCTTAACGAGGATGTTGGAGCGGCTGGAAGCGCAGCTCGACGTCCGCCGGCTCTCCAACGGGACGGCCGTCGTGCTCGATCCAGGCGTGGGCACGCATCTCTCCGGCTTCACGGCGCACGCCGATGCGCAGCTCGGCTTCGATCCCGTGCCGGCGCAAGAGCGCTTGCAGCGCCAGCGAGCGCGGCAGGCAGGTCATCGGGTGGAGGTGGTGGCGGCCGGCGATGCCGACCAGGTGGGCGAGATGATCGGCCGGGATCTCTCTTTGTCTTCCTCTTCCGGGCCGGCCGCCGAGGAGTCGCAGGAGAGCCCCGACCCGGTGGACGGGCAGGATGCGGAGCGCCAGGTCCGCCAGCAGGAGGTACACCCACGCGCTGGCGAGGCCTCCGCGGTCCACGCGGCTCAGGGCGCGAAAGGCTCGCAGCTCAGCCTTCATGGATCTGCAGCAGCCGTTGCGAGCTCAGGGTGTTCACGAAGCTCAGCAGCTCCTCCCGGAGGAGCTCCTCGGCGACGTCGAACTCGGCCAGGAGGGCGCGCAGGGCCGACTCGACGGAGCCATGCTCCTGGAGCAGGAGCCACATCCGGGTGCCCGTCTCGTTGAGGCCGAAATAGCGGCCGCTCTCGAGCTCGAGCACGACCGCCTCTCCTTCCAGGTCGCGGAACATCACCCCGGGAGGGACGGTTACGCGCTTGTCCGGCATCTCGTTCTTCATCCGACCCTGTGGGAGGCATTCTAACCCCTTGACAGGCATATTCTATCTTCCTACACTGTTAGCAGTCATCGAGGGCGAGTGCTAACAGCCCGCCGCTCCGTGACACTCCCCATCCAATCCGGATAGAGACCATAAGGAGGTACAAAGCCGTGAACATCCGTCCGCTACACGATCGTGTCCTGGTGAAGCGCATTGAGTTGCAGGAGCAGGTGCGGGGCGGGATCATCATCCCGGACACCGCCAAGGAGAAGCCGCAGGAGGCCGAGGTCGTCGCCGTCGGCCCGGGCAAGCTGAACGACGACGGGAAGCGCACGCCGCTGGAGGTCCAGCCGGGCGACCGCATCCTGATGGGCAAGTACTCGGGCAGCGAAATCAAGCTCGACGACACGGATTACGTGATTTGCCGCGAGGACGAGATCCTTGCCGTGATCGGCAACGGGAATCGCTGAACAGCGCTGACCGCGCATCCGTCCTTCGTCAACGATATTCAGTAAATTCAGGAGGTTAGAGACATGGCCAAGCAGATCATCTACTCCGGGGACGCGCGCGCCGCGATCCTGCGGGGTGTCAACAAGCTTGCCGACGCGGTCAAGGTGACCCTCGGCCCGAAGGGACGCAACGTCGTCATCGAGAAGAAGTTCGGCTCGCCGACCATCACCAAGGACGGCGTGACCGTGGCCAAGGAGATCGAGCTCGGCGATCCGCTCGAGAACATGGGCGCCCAGATGGTGCGCGAGGTCGCTTCGAAGACCTCCGACGTGGCCGGCGACGGCACCACCACCGCGACCCTGCTCGCCCAGGCGATCTACCGCGAGGGCTCCAAGAACGTCACCGCCGGTGCCAATCCGATGGAGATCAAGCGCGGCATCGAGATGGCCGTCAAGGCCGCCGTCGCGGAGATC
>DASUNJ010000440.1:0-14888 GCA_036277235.1 Thermoanaerobaculia bacterium
AGGCCTGCGCCAGGATCTCCGGCGTCGCCACCAGCCGCTCGGCGCGCACCGCCGCGCCGAATGCCCCGATCCGGCCCAGGGGGAGCCCCTCGAAGGCCGCGCCGTCGTAGAAGGCGAGGGTCTCGCTCAGCACCTCGCGCCCGAGGGCGGGCGAGCCGGCGAGGACCGCTTGGCGCAGCTCCTCGACCGACAGGCCGGCGGTGCCCGTGATGCCTTGGACCGTCACCCGCGCCACCCGGTCGAGGATGTAGGGTCCGCCCGGCGCGGGCTCGGCATAGGTTGTAACCGTGTGGGTGACCAGGTAGGGCTCGCCCGGCGTGCCGGCGCGCTGGGCGGCGACGCCGAGCTGGGAGCGGGGCTGGCCCCAGGCGTCGTGGCCGCCGGTGAAGACGTAGCGGGTGCGCGGCTCGGCGCCCCGTTCCCACTCGGTCGAGCGCTCGGCCAAAGGGTGGGGGAAGAAGATCCGCGGGCGGTCGTCGCCGTCGGCGGGCGGAGCCTCCTCGCGCACGCCGTGGAGCGTCTCGGAGACCAGGTAGGGGCGGCCCTCCCTCCCGCTGCCGTCACGGGCGTAGACCTCGGTGCGCAGGACCCGGCCGCGCAGGGTGCGCAGGGCCTCCCGCCGCGCCCGCCGGGGCAGGGAGGCGAGCATCCCGGCCATCTCGGCCGGCCGCTCGAAGGCCGGGGGGTCCTCGGGCCAGTACTCGTGGCTCCTGTCCGGCTCCTCCCAGGGGCCGAGCTCATCCCCCACCGGCCCCTGGTAGAACCAGGTCCGGGTCTCCAGGGGGTGCGAGTACCCGGGAGGAGCCGCGACGGTTTCCTCGACAGTCAGCGAGAACGTATCGAGCTGGTCGACCCGGCCGAAGCCGCGGAACTCGCGCTCGGCGCCGTCCCAGTAGCCGTGGTGGTAGGTGTACTCGTTGACCAGCCGGCCGCCTGAGACGCCGTCGGTCATCTCGACGCGGGCCACGACCTGGACCGGGAAGGGCAGAGGGGTCCGCCAGCGCATGCCGGGCCGGGCCTCGTCCGCCAGGTAGTGGCGGGTGGAGGAGGCGTACCCGATCCGGGTCTGGGCGCCCGCGTGGTTGTCGGTCGCGTCCAGGAGGTAGGGCTTGGTGCCGCCGGTGAAGTCGAGGAAGTGCAGCCGGTCGCGCACCGGCCGGCCGGCGTCGGCGCTCCACAGCAGGCCGGCGATGCCGTTGCCCAGGACGTCGGCCAGGCGCAAGGAGTCGGTGTCCGAGACCGGCGGCGTGCCGCGGATGACCACCGGCGCGCTCCAGCCCTCGCCGCTCCGGTTGATCCACAGGGTGACCCGCCCGTCCTCGACGTAGAGGAGGTCGGCCGCGCCGTCGCCGTCGACGTCGCCCAGGAGGATGCGGCGCGGGTCGTAGCCCTCGGGAAGGCGCGGGCTGTGGCGCATCACCACCCGCCGGCCCCAGTCCCCCCAGCCCTGGGAGGGCCAGTACTCGATCCGGCCGTCGTGCACCAGGACGACGTCCTGGAGCCCGTCGCCCCCCATGTCGGCCCAGCGCACCCGCGGGTCGGAGAAGTTGACGTCGGGAAAGGCGGCGAGCGCCCGGCGCTCGACCGCGCGCACCTCGGACCAGCCGTGGTGGGCCTCCTGGAAGAAGCACTCCAGGCGGCTGCCGGCGCGGATGGCGTCGGTGACGCCGTCGCCGTTCAAGTCGACCAGCCGCACCTCGGGGTCTTCCAGGCTGAAGGTCGGGGCCGCAGCGAAGGGACGGAAGGAGCGGCGGTCCCAGAGGCCGCCGTAGGCGAGCGGGTAGAACCCGGAGACGCTGCCGCGGCTGACCAGCAGATCGGCGCGGCCGTCGCCGTCGGCGTCCAGGAGCTGCACGCCCGTCTCGCCCAGGCGCAGCCCCGCTGGCGCGGTCGCCATCTCCCGCGGCAGATCGAAGCTGCCGCCGCCGCGGTTGCGCCAGTAGCGCACGCTGCCGTTCATCTCCAGGATGTCGGGCAGGCCGTTGCCGAACAGGTCGACCAGCTCGAGGTCGCGATCGGCGAGCGAGCGGGCGGGCAGGTCGCCCCGCCCGCTCAGTGGGAAGAAATCGCGCTCTGCGGGCTCGAAGCGGGTATAGCCGAGGTCGAGCGGCGGCAGCTCCTGGGTGCGCCCGCCATCGTGGCCCGCGACCCGCACCCGCGACAGCAGGGAGACCGCGTTGGCCGGCAGTAGGTCGGCGAGCTCCGGCCGCTGGTCGAGGTAGGCCAGCTCCCAGGAGCGGACGAGCCGCTCCTCGCCCGCGTGGGTGCTCAGTGCGATGCGGACACAGCGCTGGCGGGTGCGCACCTCGAAGCCGGCGCGGTGGTCCGAGAACGGATCGGGGCGGTCCTCGTAGTCGAGGTCGACCGTGAGCAGGAAGCGGACCTCGCCGGCGCCGTTGCGGTAGTCGACCCAGCGGACCTGCTCGAGGTAGAGCTGGTCCCAGAGGTGGGAGGCGTCGCTCTCCCGGTCGCGCCGCCAGCGGTACTCGACCCGGTTGCCGAAGGGGTCGACCGTCTCGGTGAGCTTCCAGGCGAAGACCCGCCCCGGGGCGGCCGGGTCGGCGACCACGGCGGCGCCGACCTCGCCCGACTGGAAGGTGCCGAAGCGGCTCAGCAGCCCGTCCTTGCCAGTCACCTCCCAGTGGTCGGTGGCGCGGTGGTGCTCGATGCGGGCGAACAGCCCCTCGGTGCGGGGCCGGTAGCGCTGGACGCCGGGAGCCCCGCCCGGGACCGCCACCAGGTCCTCGCCGCCGGAGAGCACGAAGGTGTCGTGCAGGCGGGGGTCCGCGGCGCCGTCGCGGTAGCGCGGCACCCCCTTGGCGGTCTTGCGGGAGATCGCCGGCACGGCGACGTTCCAGCCGAGGCCGAAGGGGCCGTTGCCCGAGCCCGTGCTGTAGGCGAGGCGCAGCTCCGGCTGCAGGCCGTTGCGCCCGCGCGGCAGCTCCAGAGGGATGGTGAAGTTGCCGGTGCCGCTGTGGAGGTCGGGTGAGAACTTCTCGCCGATCCCCTGGAGGGCACCCCCGCCCTTGGGCAGAGAGATCGACTGGCCGGCGGTCGCGCGTTCGCTCATCAAGCCCTCCCCAAGCCCCTCGCCGGCATCGGAGGCGCAGACCTCCCACCAACCGGCGTAAAGCCGCAGGATAAACCGAGAGCCCGAGGTCGGGTCAAGCCGGATCGTGCTGGTTTTCCGCGCGCCGCACCCGCTCTGCGATCAGGTGCTGCACCTCCGGCGGCTCCGGCCCGAGGTGGAACGAGCCGACCCGCAGACGGACCTCTTCGTCCGCGACCGTGATCCGCTCGTGCTGTCGCAGGTGCTCCATCCAGGAGCTGACCAGGAAGAGCTCGGTGTAGACGCCCGGCTCCTCGGAGTCGGCGAAGAGGCCCCATTGCATGGCGCCACCGCGCAGCCGGATGCGGCGGAGCTCGCTCATGGCGGCCGAGAGCTCCGCGGCCCGGTCCGGATCGATGCGGTACCGGATGCTGACCAGGACCGGACCCTGCTCGGGCTCCAGATCGTGAATCCGCGGCGCCGGCCACTGCCGCGACGGCGCCAGGTTCAGCCCCTCGCCCGTGCGCAGATGGATGCCCATCGTGGCGAGCAGCCCCACCACCAGGCAGCCGGCCGAGATCAGCAGGGCGAGGGAGATCCCGACCCGGTCCGCGACCGCTCCCCAGATCGCGCTGCCGCCGGTGAGCCCGCCGAAAATGAAGAGCATGTAGACCGACAGGGCCCGGCCGCGCACCCAGGAGGGGACCAGCATCTGGATGGCGACGTTCAGGCTGGAGAGGAGGGCGAGCCAGGCGCCTCCGGAGCCGAGCAGCGCGGCAAACAGGAGCCAGAAGCTCCGCACGGTGCCGAGGGCTGCGAGGGCGCCGGCAAAGACCAGGTTGGAGACCGCGACGATCAAATCGGTGGAGCCGCCGCGGCTCAGCCGGGGGAGGACCATGGCGGCGGACACGGCACCGATCCCCAGGGCCGCCAGGAGGAGGCCGTAGCCGGCGGGTCCCCGTCCCAGGTCGCGGGCAACGACCGGGATGAGCGCCCAGAGCGAGCTGGCGCAGAGCACGAAGACCGAGCCCCGCGCGATCACCGCCAGCACCTCGGGCGAGTGGCGGACATAGCGCACGCCCGTGCGCATGGCTCCGAGGAAGCGCTCGGCCGGGAGCATGGAGGCTTCGACCGGCCGCTTCCAGCGGTAGAGCACGATCACGACCCCGAGAAAGGAAGCCGCGTTGAGCAGGAAGTTGGCCTGGGCGCCGGCAGCCGCCACGATCAGCCCGCCGAGCGCGGGACCCACGGCACGCGCGATGTTGAAGCCGACGCTCGCCAGCGAGACGGCGGCGGCGAGGTCCTCGCGCGGCACCATCTCGGGGACGCTCGCCTGCTGGGCCGGCTGGTTGAAGGCCGCGCCCAGTCCTAGCAGGGTGATGAAGAGGAGGAGCAACCAGGGTGTCATCAAGCCGGCTGCGGTGAGCGCGCTCAGGCCCAGGGCGGAGAGGAGCATCCAGATCTGGGTGACGAGCAGGAGCCGGCGCCGGTCCACGACGTCGGCGAGCGCTCCCGCGGGGAGGGAGAAGAGGAACATCGGCAGGCTGGTGGCGGCCTGGACGAGCGCCACCATGACCGACGAGGAAGTCAGCGAGGTCATGAGCCAGGCCGAGCCCACGCTCTGGAGCCAGGTGCCGACGTTCGAGGCGAGCATGGCGATCCAGAGCGCCCGGAACGTCCGGTGCCGCAACGGGCTCCAGGGGGAGGGTCGAGTATCCATCAGGACAATGCGGGGAGTCGCACTTCGAAGCGGGCGCCTCCCTCCGGCCGGTTCCGCGCCGTGATGGAGCCGCCGTAGCCATCCACGATCGCCTTGACGATGGACAAGCCCAGGCCGGTATGGCCGTTCCGCGAGCCCGACTCGTCCGGACGGTAGCGGAAGAAGCGGTCGAAGATGCGGTCGAGATGGGTCTCGGGGATGCCGGGGCCGCGATCGTCCACGAGGACCAATCCTGTTCCATTCTCCCGGGTGAGTCGCACTTCGACCGTCCCGCCCGCGGGGGAAAAGCTCGCGGCGTTATCCAGCAGGTTCTCGAACACCTGGGTCAGCCGCTCAGGGGAAGCTTGGACCAGGACTGGCTCCGAAGGCGCTTCCAGCTTGATTTCCAAGGGATTGTCGGCGCGCAGACATCGCCCTTCGACGATCTCGCGCAGCAGGCCGTCCAGGGCGACGGTCCGGGTCTTCTCGGATTCCAACTGGGCGTCGATCTCGGTGATCTCCCGCAGGCCGGAGAGGAGCCCCTCCATGCGGGCGACCTCCTTCTGGACCATGGCGAGGAAGCGCTGGCGGTCCGCGGGGTCCTCGACCTCGGCGAGCAGCTCGGTCGCGCCGCGGACCGCGGCGAGCGGGTTCTTGAGCTCGTGGGAAACGTCCGAGGCGAACGACTCGATGAAGGCGAGATGGGCTTCCAGGCGGCGGGTCAGCTCTTCGAGGGCGCGCGCGAGGTCGCCGATCTCGTCGCCTCGCCGCGAACCCCGGAACCGGCCACGCAGCCGTCCGCGGCGGTCGAGCAGGGCGGCGGCTTCGTTCCTCAGTTGCCGGAGGGGACGGGCGATGGTGGTAGAGACGAGCAGGCTCAGGACCACGGCTGCAGCGACCGAGGCGAGGATGACCCTGAAGATGCCGAGCCGGACCTCGTAGAGCGCGGAGAGGATGCGGAAGGTGGACTGGGAGACGACCACGGCGCCCACCACCTGACCCTGGTTGCGCACGGGGATCGCGCTGTAGAGGGTGAGAGAGCGCTGGCCGCCGCGGCTCTTGCGGGTGGCGGCGCCATAGCGGCCGGCCAGGGCGGCCCGGACCTCGCGCGCTTCGAGCGGTCTGTAGGCGCCTTCCGGATCGCTGGAGGGTTGCGGCGCGCCCAGCCAGGTGGACAGCCGGCGGGGGAGCTTGAAGAGCCAGGCACCGATCCGGTAAGCGAGCTTCTCCCGGGCCTCGGGGGGGAGCGCATCCGAGTATTCCGACGCTTCCCGGCTGGAGGCGGCAGGAGCGGGCTCGCGCCGCGGTCCGAGGGTCGCGGAGTCGGCCAGCAGCGCGCCGTCCTGGCCGACGATGCGTAGCCGGGCTTCGGTACGCCTATCGAGCCGGTCTAAGAGTCCTCCGGCGAGCTCGCGGTCCAGCTCCCCCTGCTCGGAGAGGGCGGCCGCGAGGTGCCGGCCCTGCTGGACCATCGCCCGCTCCTGGGCTTCGAGGAGCTCCCGCTCGTAGACGTCCAGGTAGAGGAACCCGGCGGCGGGCAGGAACACCAGCAGCACGTTGAAGAGGAGCAGCCGGATCGAGATGCCCTGGAAGAAGCGCATGGGAGCTCAGTCCGGCCGCCAGCGGTAGCCGAGGCCGTAGACGGTCTCGACTGCGTCGAAGGCGGGGTCGGCCTCGGTCAGCTTGCGGCGCAGCCTCTTGATGTGGCTGTCGATGGTGCGGTCGCTCACGTAGGCATCGTCGGGGTAGCCCTCCTGCAGAAGCTGGGCGCGGGTCTTGACGTGTCCGGGATGGCGGGCGAGCGCGTGGAGGAGGGTGAACTCGGTCACGGTCAGCGGCAGCGGAGTCCCTGCCCAATGGGCCTGGTAGCGGCGCAGGTCGAGCCGCAGCCGTCCGACGTCGACGATGCGCTCGTCGCTTCCCCCAGTCGGCTCGTCCCGGAGCGCCGCCCGCCGCAGGAGCACCTTGACCCGCGCCAGCAGCTCGCGCATCGAAAAAGGCTTGCAGAGGTAGTCGTCGGCCCCCAGCTCCAGGCCGAGGACCTTGTCGAACTCCTCGTCCTTGGAGGTCAGGAAAAGGATGGGCAGGCGCTCGGAGAGGGCGCGCAGCCGGCGGCAGAGCTCCAGCCCATCCATCTGCGGCATCAGGATGTCGAGGATCGCGAGATCGGGCAGCCCGCGCTCGAAGCTCCGCCAGGCGGCCAGGCCGTCGGGGAACGGCTCGACGCGGTAGCCCTCGCGGCGGAGCGCGAACCCCACGGTCTCGCGCAGGGTCTCCTCGTCGTCCACGACGGCGATCAGGTGGGTCATGTCCGAAATGTACCCCAAGCCGGCGTTCCGGTCGCGGTTGCCACAATTCCGCCACGATCCGGTCCCCTCTTTCCTTGATCCTGCCCCGAGCGTGCCCGTCCCGTGCGGTCCAATCCTCCTCCAGAAAGAGAGGATGCTCATGAGCCCCGATATACCCGAGAAGCGAAAGTTCAGAGACTCCGTGCTGTTCAAGATGCTCGTCATCGGCCTGCTCATCCTGGCCCTTGGAATCCCGCTGATGATGGTGCGCGGCCAGATCTTGGAAAGGAAGCAACGCCGCGATGCGGTCGTGTCCGAGGTGTCGTCGACCTGGGGGAACGCCCAGACCCTGGGAGGGCCGGTGCTCACGGTGCCATACCAGGTCCACTCGATGGACAGCAAGGGGAAGGTGGTCAACACCTCGACCTATCTCGCCTTCTTCCTGCCGGAGACGCTCAAGGTCGACGGCCGGCTGTCCCCCGAGCTGCGCCGCCGCGGCATCTTCGAGGTCGCGGTCTACCGGGCCGACCTGCACGTCTCGGGGACCTTTCAGCGGCCGAGCTTCGCGGAATGGGAGATCCCGCCGCAGGACGTCCTCTGGGACAAGGCCTGGCTGTCGATCGGCGTGCCGGACATGCGGGGCATCCGGCACAACGTGCGTCTGGTCTGGGACAAGAGAGTGCTGCAGTTCACGCCGGGCGGCGGAGTTTCGGGGCTCTGGACCAAGGGCCTGAGGGTGCCGGTCTCCGGGCTGGCGCAGGGGATGGAGAGGCAGGCCCATCCCTTCGCCTTCGACCTGGCGATCCGCGGCAGCCAGCAATTGCGGTTCCTCCCGTTCGGCAAGCAGAGCGTCGTCACTCTGAAGTCGAGCTGGCCCGATCCCAGCTTCTCCGGGAGCTTCCTGCCGGAGTCGAGGAGCGTAACGAGCAGCGGCTTCGAGTCCACGTGGAGCGTCCCCTATTTCGGGCGGAGCTACCCGCAGCAGTGGCGGGAGGGGGAGCGGGCGGAGCTGGTCCCGGAGAACGCCATCGAGGAGTCGGCCTTCGGGGTGGAGCTCTACCAGCCGGTGGACGTCTACCAGAAAACGGAGCGCTCGGTGAAGTACGGGATGCTCTTCCTGGTCCTGACCTTCCTGGCCTTCTTCCTGTTCGAGGCCTTCAGCCCGGTGTTGCTGCACCCCATGCACTACCTGCTGGTGGGCTCGGCGCTCTGCCTCTTCTACGTGCTGCTGCTGTCGATCTCGGAGCACATCCCCTTCGGGGTGGCCTATGGCATCGCCTCGGCAGGGATTCTGGTCCTGATCTCGGGCTACTCCCTGGCGATCCTCCGCGGCAAGCGGCGGGCGCTGGCCATGAGCGGGATGCTGGTGATCCTGTATGGCTATCTCTACGTGCTGCTCCAGGCGGAGGACTACGCGCTGCTGCTCGGCTCGATCGGCCTGTTCGTGATCCTGGCCCTCGTGATGTTCCTGACCCGCAAGGTCGACTGGTACTCGCCGCGGCTGGGGAAGGCTACGGCTCCGTGACCTGACGGCCGCTCGGGTCGGAGCGACCCTCGCTCGACCCGGAGCGGCGGCGGCTCAGCCTGGAGCGACCGTTGCTCGGCTCGGAGCGAGCGTTGCTCGACGTGGAGCGATCACGGCTCCGGGTGGAGCGGCCTCCGCTCGGCCTGGAGCGACCTCCGCTTCGTCGGGAGCGATCGCCGCTCGGCCTGGAGCGGTTGGTGCTCCACCCGGAGCGACCGTCGCTCAGCCTGGAGCGACCGCGGCTCCGCCCCCTTGCTATAGTCCCCCTCCCATGCTCGACCTGCCGCTCGACCGCTTCTGTGCCCTCCTCGCCCAGGAGGGAATCCGCCGCTTCTGGCTCATCTGGGATGGAGAGATCAGGGCGTCGCACCCGGCTCTGGAGCCGCTGGCTCGGTTCCTCCAGGAAGACCGCCGCGACTTCGACCGGCACGAGGGGATCTTCGGCCAGATCGCTCCCGAGACCGGAGTGCTTCAGGCCGCGTTCGTCCACCGCACCTGCCGCGGGCAGGGAGCGGGCGGGGTACGGTTCTGGCGGTACTCCAACGTCGAGGACTTCCTGCGCGACGGGCTTCGCCTTGCCAAGGGGATGACGCTCAAGAACGCTCTCGCCGGGCTCTGGTGGGGCGGAGGCAAGGGGGTGATGGCCCAGGGGACCGGCACCTCCGGGGATCGCCGCCGGATCTACGAGGAGTACGGCGACTTCATCACCTCCATCCAGGGGTGCTACGTCACGGCCGAGGACGTCGGGACTTCCGTCGAGGACATGGCCGCGGTCTTCTCCCGCACCCGGTTCACGACCTGCATCCCTCCGGCGCTGGGCGGCAGCGGCAATCCCTCGGTGCCCACCGCCCGCGGCGTGGTACGCGGCATGGAGGCGGCCCTCGCGCACCTCGGCCTCGGCACCCTGGCGGGGAAGACAGTCGCGGTCCAGGGGCTCGGACACGTCGGAGAGCCGCTGGTCGGATTCCTCCGGGAGAAGGGGGTGGCCAGGATTCTGGGCTCGGACATCGATCCTGCCCGCCGGCTCCCTGGCGTGGAAGTCCGCATCGTGGAGAGAGGGGACAACTCCATCCTCTTCGAGAAGACCGACATCGTGGCCCCGTGCGCGACCGGCGGCGTGCTCGGCCCGGCCACCATTCCGCACATCCAGGCGCCGATCGTCTGCGGCGCGGCCAACAACCAGCTCGAAGACCCGGAGCGCGACGACTTGCTGCTCCAGGGGCGAGGCATCCTCTACCTGCCCGACTTCCTCGTGAACCGGATGGGGATCGTCAATTGCGCGGACGAGCAGTACGGGTTCGTGGAGCCCGATCCGCGCGTCGAGGCTCATCTGGGCGACGAGTGGGAGAACAGCGTCTACAACCTCTCGCTCTCGGTGCTCGGCGAGGCCCGCCGCACCGGCCGGCCACCCGCCCGGGTCGCGCTCGACCTGGCCGAGCAGCGCTCCCGCGAGCTCCACCCGGTCTGGGGCCATCGCGGGGCGGAGATCATCCGCTCGCTGGTCCGGAACGGCTGGGCAGGGTAGGAAGCGCTTTCCGCGAACGTGAGGAGGCCGCGTCATTCCTGGAGTTTCTTCCAGACTCCGAACACCGCCCAAGTCGTAGAGAAGAGCCAGACAGCGGCGACTGCGATCAGCCCCCAGCGCCAGCTATAGCGGAAGGCGTGATAGAGCGTCAGGCGATGGTCGCTGGCAAACTCCCCCGCACGGCTGGTGGCGCGCTCGGCAATGCCGTCGAAGCGGGCGCGCAACGCGCCCTTCTCGGCGTCGAGTGCGAGGCTTCTCAGCCGGGCCTGCGAGAGTCCGCCGAGTCCCACCGCCTCGTCTTTCTCGATCGTCACGGCCGGGACGCCGAGATAGTCGGGGTAGCTGAGGGTAGCTTGGGCGCGCAGCGGCGAGGTGAGTTTTCCTTCGAGATCCTCTTCGAGCAGCTCCACTGAGGCGACCGGGAGGTCGAGCGGGTCGCGAAAGAGCTCCGTGGCCTGACCTCGCGCCGGGGTCACGATCAAGACTAGGCCGTGCTCGCCACTCGTGATCTCGAGCGTCCGGCGCGCTTCCGGGAGCCGCGCCTTCCAGGTCAGCAGATTGCCGGGGAAAGGCACGGCGATGCCCACGGGCTCGATGAAATCGGCTACGAGTTCGAGGTCGCGGCCGAGCGCGAGGCTGAGGACCTGGGGCGTCTCGATCTCCACGCTGAGGGCCGACTCCTGCCCAGGAGAGATCGCGAGAATCACTTGCGAGCCGGGCTCGAAGCGGATGCGATCGAGGAGCCCCAGCCGTGCGGCGGCCGGATCAGGGTGCTTCAATGTCAGCTTGGCTGCCGGGTCGCGGCACGAGAGTTTCACCGGGCTGGTAGGTCTGACCTCGCGCCAGGCAGCGGCAGGAAAGTGGAGTGTCTCTCCAGCCTCGGTTCCGGGCACGATCTGCCGCGGATCCGCGACCTCCAGCTTCTCGACAGTGAGCTCCACGGTCTTGCAATCTTCGATGACGAGCGACGAGAAGGGGACCGATGGATTGAGGATCTCGCGGCGCTTCTCGCCGCCCAGGTTGAAGGCGAGCCGCGCGGTCTTGAGATCGAGCTGCACGCGGGTCGGCAGGTGCCAGACGGTCGAGATCCACACCAGCGGCAGGAGGACCAGGGTCGGGAGCGCGAGCCAGAGGAGCGGTCGCGAGCGGCGTCGTCTTGTCGTGGCGCTCATCTCCAAGAGGGCCGGTGGTGGAAGACGACCTCCTTGGCGAGCTGGATGTTGTTGTCGAAGTAGCCGGAGAGCTCGAGGCGGTACTCGCCTTCCGGTTGGCCCTTGGCATCCCAGCTCACGGTGAAGGGGCTGCCGGCTCTCTCGCGGTTCTGCGGCCGCCGGTAGACTTCTTGGTCGCCCCGGTAGATCTTGCCGGTGACATAGGCTGTGCCATTGGTCTTGAACGTCAAGCGATAGCCGCTCGCGGCCGTCGGCGGCCGCGTGTGGAAGAGCGCCACCGGGGCGATCTTCTCCCTCTTCGACGGGTCTTCCTGGCGCAGGCGTACCACGGCGCCCAAATCGTCCGGGGTCACCGAGCTCAACTGCCTCAAGACGGGCTCCGTGGGCCAGGAGAATTCGTTGAACGCCCGGACACGCCAGGGCGTGGGGGGCACGATCTTGTCAAGCCAGTAGTGGGCGGTCTTGGGCCGCGGCTGGCGGACCGTGACGAAGACCGGCTCGTTAGTGGGGAGGTAGAACTTGAGGTGCAACGCCTGAGGCCAAGTGGGGCTCGTCTCGCGATAATCGACGAGCGCCGAGAGGAGCTCGACATCGTAGCCGCTCACCGGCTTGGGCTTGAGGCCCTCGTAACGGTCGCCGCGGTTCTGGTACTGGAGCGCGGGATCGTACTGAGCTAGGAGCGGCAGCGCGGTGAGAAGGAGGCCTATGGCGATCGTCCGCCCGAATTGCCGGCTTCCTGCCAGCCTGCAACTCCGCCTTGGGGCTGCTCTCATGGCGGAACATTCTACCCTTCCGCGCCTGCTGGTATTCGGGCTTTGGAAGGAGCCGATCGAGGAGATCACGAATCTAGAGTTTCTAAGCGCGTCACACGGAGCGGTTGACATGCTTCGGGAGGTTATTGGGCAAGGGCGAGGATGGTAACCACATGATCTGCGCTGGCATAACCGGAGGGATCTGCGGCACCCCGACCCTCGGTGGTGATGCGGCTCAGATCAATGTGGTGCCGAGTGAATAGGTAGTTCTTGACCGCCTCGGCGCGCTGCTCACTAATGCGTTGGGCGGCGCCGGGGGAACTGCTGGCTGCTTCATGGCCGATGACCTGAGCGTGCAAAGTTGCGTCCTGCAGCATCCAAAGGGCCACCTCGTCTAGTTTCGCCTTGGCAATATTCGAAAGCCGGGCACTACCCGACGAGAAATACACTGTGACCTCCGGCCACGGCAACTTGGTCTGTGCTGTGCGCCCGGGGCCACGCGCACAGCGGAAGCCGACGAGACTGTTCCGCTTCGCGGGATTGGCCTCGATCCGCGCCGCGGAGCGCAGGGCCGTGAGCACGTTGATGATGGAGCCCCCACGCAGCACTCGGTACATGCCTGTCGTGGGGCCAGCAGGATCAAACTTAGTCGCAGCAGAGTAGGTGCCATGCCAGTCGGCCACCCACTCCCAGGCGTTGCCATGCACGTCGTGGAGACCCCAAGCGTTAGGCTTCTTCGTGCCGACGGTGTGTGGTATCCCCTCCCTCTCATCGTACCATGCGTACTCGCTGAGCCTCTTCTCATCGTCACCGAACGACCAAGCGGTCTGGCTGCCGGCGCGTGCGGCGTACTCCCACTCTGCCTCGGTGGGAAGGCGGCTTCCGAAGTGCTCGCAGGCCGCCTTCGCGTCATTCCAACTGACCCCGGTTGCGGGTACCCTGGCCTCGCCCTGGTGATCAGAGCGGAAGCCGCGGTACTGCTCGTTGGTAATCTCGGTCTTACCGATCCAGAACTCACTCAGCGTGACTTGGTGAGCTGGCTTCTCATTGCTAAAGGCTTTTGGGTCTTTCTCGGCCGAGCCCATGGTGAAAGTCCCCGGACAGATGCGGACGAAGACGATGCTGGCCTCGATGCGCTCTTTTCCAGGAACGCACTTCTCCGGCGCTGGCGCCACCGGCTTTGTCTGCGTGGCGGTGCTCGTCATCGGTGGGCTGCTCTGCCCGCCAAACTTGACCCCCCAACCCTCCAGGGCCACGCGCACCACCACAGCGGTGACAGCATACGTTGTCTGTTCGTCCGTTTCGGTGACCACGCCCACCACCCTGCCACGTTGGAGCACGGGACCACCAGAGAAACTTTCCCCGATCCTCTGGTCGACCAGCAGCAACGTCCCACTCCGGGAAGAAAGCACTCTTTGAGTGGCGCGTGGTGCGGGCGCCATCTCCAGAAAGCCCAGCAAGAACAACGACTCGCCGATCCGAGGCTGGTTCTCGACCTCGAAGCTCAGGGCGGTCACTCCTGGTGGGAGCGAACCGCGAACCTGGAAGACGGCAAGACCATGAGGATTGGCGGCGTCCATCCCAAGGACGACCCCAGCGGGGAAACTCTCGGTGGGGTCGACCGCGAAGGTCACCTCGAGTTGCTGCGCCCCCTCGATCACATGCGAGGCAGTGACGACCGTGGCCTTGTCGCGATCGAGGCCGACCACAAAGCCACTTCCCCGTACGGGCGTGCCTTTGCGGGTGCCGGAGATCCTCACCACGGCGGACACGGCCGTGTCGAGCTCCTGCGCGAAGGCAGCAGCCGGGGACAGGAGAAGCAGAGCGAGAACGATTCGGCTGCACATGAGCTTCGCGGTCGGAACGCAAAGGTCAAGGCTGGCGGCGGGAGCCATGTACACAGCGGAAGCCAATGCTCCTGGACCGGTTCCCGGGCACTCCCCTGTTCCGGTTTGCGGAGCGCAGATCCCAGGAGGTGAGAATGAAGGAGCCCCCACGCAGCACTCTTAGCGTGCCTGTCGTGGGGCCGGAAGGGTCGGTTTGCGCCTCGCTGGGGTATGCGCCGTACCAATCGACCACCCACTCCCAGACGTTGCCGTGCATGTCGTGAAGACCCCAGGCGTTGGGCTTCTTCATAGCGACCAGATGAGGCGTGCTGCCCAACTTCTCGCCATACCACGCGTACTCGCTGAGCCTCTTCTCGTCGTCACCGAACGACCAAGCGGTCTGGCTACCGGCTCGCGCGGCGTACTCCCACTGCGCCTCGGTGGGAAGGCGGCCGCCGAAGTGGTCGCAGGCTGCCTTTGCGTCGGCCCAACTGACGCCGTTCGCCGGCAGCCTAGCATCGGCTTCGCCCTGGTGATCAGACCGGAAGCGACGGTACTGCTCGTTAGTGATCTCGGTCTTGCCGATCCAGAATTCCCTCAGCGTGACCTGGTGAGCCGGCTTTTCGTCACCATAGGCTCGTGGGTCGTCATCGGCCGAGCCCATAGTGAAAGTCCCCGGGCAGATGCGTATCCAGACGATGCCGTCCTCGGTGCGCACTTCTCCAGGAACGCACTCTTCCGACGCTCGCACCGCCGGCTTGGTTGTGGTGGTACTCGATTCAGGAGAACTTCTCTGCTCACCGAGCTTTACCCTCCAGCCGTCCAAGGACTCGCGCGCCACCACGGCGTTGACGGCATATGTTGTCTGATCGTCCGTATCGGTGATCACGCCCACCACCTTGCCCCCTTGGAGCACTGGACCACCGGAGAAACCTTCCCCGATCCCCTGATCGATTAGGAGTAGACCTCCACGCCGGCCAGAAAGCACTCTTCGCGGTGTCCGCGGTGCGAGGTCCATCTGCGGAAAGCCCGTCAGGAAGAGCTCGTCGCCA
>DASUNJ010000441.1:0-9149 GCA_036277235.1 Thermoanaerobaculia bacterium
GTTGGGAACGGGGGGAGGCTAGGAGGGGGGTGCTGCGCGCTTGCCACAGGCTTATCGACCTCGGAGCTCCCCCCTCCTAACCTCCCCCCAGAGCCAACCCTCCCCCTCCCCGGGGGGAGGAACCCCGCGCCCGGAGCGTGAGGAACCCAGGAGATCGACCTCACGCAGCGAGACCGCACGTTCTTTCTGAAGCTCGGGTACGCGGTGCTCTGGTAGGGGGGTCCTAAAGCGTGGGGGACCGCCCCATACGCGCTGCCTTTGCTGCCAGAGCGCTTGGGTTGCATCCCGCGTTGCGTTGCATTGCGCTGCGAACGCAAGGCCCCTGAGCCGAGACGCCGCGCTGGAGAGCACGAGGCTCGCGGCATCTGACTGCAACGCCAAGGTGGCGTACACGAGCTCCGTGCACCGGGGCACGAACGCCGTGCACCGGGGCTTGCGTTGCATGTACCGGGGCTCGTGTTGCAAGCCCCGGTGCTTGTGTCGCATGCACCGGGGCTTGTGTGGCGTGCACCAGGGCTTGCGTTGCATGCACCGGAGCATGTGTGGCGTGCATCGGGGCTTGCGTGGCGTGCACCGGAGCACGGCGTTGCTGCACCGAGGCACGGAGCCCGTGCCGTGTTGCTTGCCGTGCCTGCCAGCTTGCGCAGCGCACGTGCACCGGGGCGCGGCGCACGGGGGCCGCAGAGCCCCCTCCCCGGCCCTCCCCCGCTGCGCGGGAGAGGGAGCCACCGCCCGGGAAGGACGACAAGGACCAATAGGACACCAAGGACTCAACGGACAGGGTTTTGTCTTTGAAGTCCTTGGTGTCCCTGAGGTCCTTGAGCGGCCTATCTACTCGATATCGTTCCGGACACGTCCGAAGGCCGGTGAGGGACAGGGGAGGCCATCTCCATCACCCGTCCCAGACACCGCCGCAGCCGCTCGGCCAAGGCGTGGACGTGCGGGGGCTCGTGCATGGTCATGTGGTCTCCGGGCACCACGTGGACCTCGGTGCCTCCCCGCATCAGCTCGATCCAGGGCAGCTCCGGACGCGGCGGATCTCCCGGACGCCTCGACTCCGCGCGGAAGTAGACCATCGGGCCCGGGTGCGGACGCGGAGCGTAGGTGTAGAGGGCGTCCACGTTGGCGGTGAGCACTTTCACGCGGCGGGTGATCTCCGCCGGGTCCAAGCCGTCCCCGCCGGCCTTCGCTTTTTCGAAGGCGAGGGCGAGCTGCTCTTCCGGCGGAAGCTCGCGCAGCTCGTTCGGACAGAGGTCCACCCGGCCCCGGAAAACAGCGGCCACGGCCTCGGCGTGGCCTTCCTTCGCCGGCATCTGGTCGAGGCAGGGGGCGTCCATCAGGGCCAGCAGCGACACTTCCTCCCCGGCGGAGGCGAGCTGATGGGCCATTTCGAAGGCCACCATGCCTCCCATGGAGGCGCCGCCCAGGAGATACGGCCCCCGCGGCTGCGCCTCCCGGATCAGCCCGAGGTAGTGGCTCGCCATGGCCTCGATGGTGAGGAGCGGCTCCTCCCCCTCTTCCAGCCCGAGGGAGCGGAGGCCGAAAATGGGACGGTCGTTGCCCAGCTCCCGGGCCAGCGCGCGGAAGGTGTAGGCGTAGCCGCCCACCTGGTGGACGAGGAAGAGCGGCGGACGGTGACCCGCGGGCTGGAGACGGACCAGGCAGCTCGGGCGAGAAGGCGTGCCGTCAGCTCCGGCAGTCAGGCGCTCTTCCAGCCGCCTGGCCATGGCCGCGACCGTTGGCGCCTCCAGCAGCAGGTCGCCGGAGATCGAGACCCCCAGGGCGCGGCGCAGATGGGCGCTCATCTGCAGGCCCATGAGCGAGCTGCCTCCGATGTCGAAAAAGTCGTCGTGAAGGCCGACCTCGTCCAGCCCCAGGAGATCGCGTATGACGCGGGCCACGGTCTCTTCGAGAGGCGTGCGCATACCCGCGGTCGCCTCCTGGATGGAGACCACCGGTCCGGCTTCGGCTTCGAGCCTGTGGACGTCGATCCCATCAACCCAATACCGTCGGCGTTCGAACGGGTAGGCCGGCAGCGGGATGCGCCGCCTCCGTTCGCCCGAGTGGACCGCGCTCCAGTCGGCGTCGGCGCCCGCCAGCCAGAGCCGGCCGAGCGCGCCGAGCAGCACTTCCAGATCCCTCCGGTCCTCCTTGGGCCGGCGCAGGGAGCGGCACACGAGGTCCGCGGACTTGCGGTCCGGGTGCTGGCCGGCCAGGGTGTTGAGCGTGCCGCCGGGGCCGACTTCCAGAAGCGCCGTGCGCCGACCTTGACCCAGCAGGGTCGTCAGGCCGTCGGCGAAGCGAACCGTGTTGCGCAGGTGGCCCGCCCAGTAGCCGGGGCTGACCGCCTCGTCCGCGGTGATCCAGGTGCCGGTGCGGTTCGAGACGAAGGGGGTGCGCGGCGGGCGCAGCTCGATCCCCCGGAGGAGACGGGTGAAGGGCTCCAGAACCGGGTCCATCATGGCCGAGTGGAAGGCGTGCGAGGTGTGGAGGACACGGCAGTCCACCTCGTCGCCCAGACGCTCTCGGAAGGCTTGGACGTCCTCGGAGGTCCCCGACAGCACGCAGGCCGCCGGACCGTTGACCGCGGCCAGGGAGAGTGATCCTTCGAGGACGATTTCGCTCTCAGAGAGCGGCACCGCGAGCATGGCGCCGGGAGGCTGCTCCTGCATGAGACGTCCGCGGGCGGCGACCAGGCGCAGGGCGTCTTCCAGGGAGAAGACCCCGGCCAGGCAGGCGGCGACGTACTCGCCCACCGAATGGCCGAGCATGGCCTCGGGCTTTACGCCCCAGGACATCCAGAGCCGGGCGAGCGCGTGCTCGATCGCGAACAGGGCCGGCTGGGCCAGGGCGGTTTCGTCCAGGCCGCTCCCATACATCGCCTCGCGGAGATCGAGCCCCAGCTCCGGCCGGAGGATCTCGCAGGCTTCGTCCAGGGCTTCGCGGAAGGCCGGCTCCTCGGCGTACAGCTCCTCGGCCATGCCGAGGTGCTGGGCGCCCTGGCCGGGGAAGAGGAAGGCCACGGAGAGCGGGTCCGTGGGGACGATCCGGGCCGGGGCTTTCGCGGAGTCGCCGGAGCGCAGCAGCTCCGCCGCCTCCCGCGGGTCCCGGCAGACCGCGATCCGCCGGCAGCGCAGGGGCTTGCGCCCGGCCTGGAGGGTCCAGGCCGCGTCGGTAAGAGTGTCCGGCGGGGTGTCCGGCAGGGTGTCCAGGCGCTCCGCCAGGTTGGTCGTCGCCGCGTCGAGCGCCGCGAGCGTGACCGCCGAAAGGACGAGGAGCTGGACCGGCCGCGCCAAGGCCGCTGCTGGAGCCGGGGGCGGGGCCTCTTCCAGCACCAGGTGGGCGTTGGTGCCGCCGATGCCGAAGGAGCTGACGCCGGCCCGGCGCGGGCCATCGGACTTCCAGCCGGTCAGCTCCGAGGCCACGTAGAACGGGCTCGACGCGAAGTCGATCGCCGGGTTGGGGGACTCGAAATGGAGGCTCGGCGGGATCTCGCCGTTCTCCAGGGCGAGCACGGTCTTGAGGAGGCCGGCGATGCCGGCCGCGGCGTCGGTGTGGCCGATGTTGGACTTGACGGTGCCGATCGCGCAGAAGCCGGTCTTGCGCGCTCCCCCGGCCCGGAAGGCCTCGGCCAGCCCGGCGATTTCGATGGGGTCGCCCAGGGCTGTGCCCGTGCCGTGCGCCTCGACGTAGCCGATGGTCTCGGGATCGATCCCGGCGGCCAGATGCGCCTTGCGGATGACCCGCGCCTGCCCCTCGACCGCGGGCGCCGTGAAGCCGACCTTGCAGGAGCCGTCGTTGTTGACGGCCGACCCGAGGATGACCGCGTGGACCGTGTCGCCGTCGGCCAGGGCGTCTTCCAGGCGCTTGAGCACGACGGCGCCCACGCCGCTGCTCCGCACCGTTCCCGCCGCGCGGGCGTCGAAAGTGCGGGTGTGGCCGTCCGGCGAGGCGATCCCGCCCTCTTCATGGAGATAGCCGGCGTGCTCGGGCACGCGCACCGACACGCCGCCGGCCACCGCGAGGTCGCACTCTCCCTGGAGCAGGGTGCGGCAGGCCAGGTGGACCGCCACGAGCGAGGTCGAGCAGGCGGTCTGGACCGAGAGGCCCGGCCCCTGGAGGTTGAGCTTGTACGAGATCCGGGTGGAGAGATAGTCGGGATTGTTGGCGAGCGAGACCGAGTAGCGCCCCACGGCGGCGAGCAGCGACGGGTTGGCCAGGATCTGGTGGACGTAGGTGTTCTCGCTCGCTCCCGCGAACACGCCCGTCTCCCCGCGCCAGCGCTCGCCGCCGTAGCCGGCGTGCTCCAGGGCCTGCCAGACGCATTCGAGGAAGAGCCGTTGCTGCGGATCGAGGATCTGGGCTTCCCGCGGCGCCAAATCGAAGAGACCGGCATCGAAGAGATCGCTCCCCTCCAGCACGCCGCGGGCCTTGATATAGGCCGGATCGGCCAGCAGGTCGGGATGGACGCCGGCTGCGAACAGCTCCTCGTCGCCGAAGAAACGGATGGACTCGACGCCGCCGCGCAGGTTCCGCCAAAGCTCGTCGAGGTCGCGGGCGCCAGGGAAGCGGCCGGCCATGCCGACCACCGCGATCCGGTCGTGGGCCAGCGGCCGGACGGCGACCGCCTCGGGGAGCTCGCGCTCCTCCGTGGATACCGCCTCGGCGAGGGAGCCCACGGTCGGGTAGCGGAAGAGGTCCACCATGGGCAGCTCGCGGCCGAGGATCTCGGAGAGGCGCGCCTGGACGCGGGCGAGGAGCAGGGAGTGCCCGCCGAGGTCGAAGAAGTTGTCGTCGACCCCCACGGACTCGACGCCGATGACCTCGCGCCAGATCGCGGCGATGACCCGCTCCATTTCGGTCCTCGGCGCCGCGGCCACCAGGGGCTCGGGCTTCGGCGCGAACGGCGGCGGCAGGGCCCTGCGATCGAGCTTGCCCGTGGCCGAAAGCGGCCACTCCTCGAGCGGTACGAACGCGGCCGGCACCATGTAGTCGGGCAGGCGCTCGGCCGACCAGGCGCGCAGCTCGTTGGAGGAGGGCGGCGCCTCTTGGCGCTCGGGGATGTAATAGGCCACGATGCGCTGATCCCCCGGCACGTCCTCGCGGATCAGGGCCATGGCCTCGCGCGCTCCCGGGTGCCCGGCGAGCACGGACTCGATCTCGCCCAGCTCGATGCGGTAGCCGCGCACCTTGACCTGGCTGTCCAGCCGGCCGAGGAACTCCAGCGTGCCGTCGGTCCAATACCGTGCCCGGTCTCCCGTGCGGTAGAGCCGCCCGCCGGGCTCGGGGCCGACCGGGTCGGGGACGTAGCGGTCCGCGGTCAGGTCCGGCGCCTTGGCATAGCCCAGCGAGAGGCAGGGGCCGCTGATGTAGAGGTCGCCTGGCACGCCGATCGGGCAGGGCCGCAGCCCCGCGTCCAGGACGTGGTAGCGGGCGTTCGCGATCGGCCGGCCGTAGGGGATGCTCTTCCAGGCCGGGTCCACTTCGCCGATCGGGTGCCAGTTCGACCAGATCGTGGCCTCGGTGGCGCCGCCCAGGCTGATCACCCGGGCCTCCGGGAAGGACTCGCGCACCCGGCCGGGCAGGGTCACGGGGATCCAGTCGCCGGAGAGGAAGACGAGCCTCAACGGGGCCTTGGCCGGCCCGGGAGCCGGGAAAAACGGTGCGAGCTGTTGCAGCGTGGCCGGGGCCGAGTCCCAGAACGTGATCCCCTCCTCGGCCAGGATCCGGACCAGGCGCCGGGGGTCGCGGCTCTCGGCCCGCGATGCGATGCGCACGGTCCCGCCCGCGGCGAGGATGCCCAGCAGGTCGTAGACGGAGAGGTCGAAGGAGAGGGCCGTCACGAAGAGCAGCTTGTCCGCGGGGCCGACCTGGAACGTGTCGTTCACCCAGTGGACGAGGTTGACCGCGGGCTCGTGCCGGACCATGACCCCCTTGGGCATGCCCGTCGAACCCGAGGTGAAGATGATGTAGGCGAGGTCGTCCGGGCCGACGCGGCTCACGACCTGGGCCTCGGGGCCGGTCTCGTCCAGGCAGACCGCGCCTTCCCCGGCCAGGCCGGCATCGGCGAGCCCCCTCCTTCGCGCAGCGTGGGTGACGACCTGGGCGATCCCCTGGACCGAGAGGATCCAGCGCAGGCGCTCGCGGGGCCACGAGGTCTCGAGCGGCACGTAGGCGGCACCCGACTTGAGCACGCCGAGCACCGCGACCACCATGTCGAAGGAGCGGTCGAGGTGGATGCCGACCAGGCCGCCGGGGCCGGCTCCCAGGGCGGCGAGGCGGCGGGCAAGGCGGTCGGCCCGCCGGTCGAGCTCGCCGTAGGTCATCGTCTCGCCGTTGAAGTCCAGGGCCGTTGCGGCAGGCTCCTGCCGCGCCCGGCTTTCAAAGGGCTCGTGCAGCGAGGTGCCCGCGGGGAAGGCGGCCTGGGTGTCGTTCCACTCCGCGAGCATCTGCCGGCTCTCGACCTCTCCGAGCAGGGTCAGCTCGGAGAGGCGCGCTCCCGGACGAGCCACGACCGAATCCAGCAGGTTGCGGTAGTGGCACAGCAGCCGCTCCAGGGTGGCGCCGTCGAACAGGTCGCGGTTGAAGCGCGCCAGGCCTGAGAGGCCGCCGTCGCGGAGCGGCTGGAGGTGGAAGGCGAAGTCGAACTTGGCGGTCCCTCCCGCGGGCTCCAGGCGCGACAGCGTGAGCCCGGGCAGCTCCAGATCCATGGACGGGGCGTTGTGCAGGGCGAAGAGCACCTGGAACAGCGGCGTGTGGGAGAGGTCGCGCTCCGGCCGCAGCTCTTCAACCAGCTTCTCGAAGGGGAGGTCCTGGTGGGCGTAGGCGTCCAAGCCCACCTCGCGCACCCGACGCAGCAGCTCGGGAATCTCCGGGTCACCCTCCAGGGGGGTGCGCAGCACGAGGGTGTTGACGAAGAAGCCGACGAGCCCCTCGGTCTCGATGCGGTTGCGGTTGGCGATCGGCGTGCCCACCACCACGTCCTCCTGGCCGGTGTAGCGCGAAAGGAGGACCTGGAAGGCCGCGAGCAGGGTCATGAAGAGGCTGACTCCGCGTGCGCGGGAGAGGGCCTCCAGGTCGCCCGCGAGCCCGGCGGGGAGGACGAGCGTGCGGTCCGCGCCGCGGAAGGTCTGCACCGACGGCCGCGGCCGGTCGGTCGGCAGCTCGACCAGGGCCGGCGCTCCGTCCATCCGCTGCTTCCAGTGGCCGAGCTGCTGCGCGAGCACCTCGCCCCGCAGCCACTCGCGCTGCCAGCGGGCAAAGTCGACGTACTGAAATGCCAGCGGGGCCAGGGGGGAGGGCTCGCCCTGGCAGGCGGCGCGGTAGAGCGCCGCGAGCTCGCGCACGAAGATCCCCATGGACCAGCCGTCCGAGACGATGTGGTGCTGAGTAAGGAGGAGGACGTGCTCCTCGGGCGCGAGACGGAGCACCATGGTGCGGATCAGCGGCCCGCGCGCCAGGTCGAAGGGCCGGGACGCCTCCGCGTCCGCCAGCCGCCGGGCCTCGACGGGTTGCGCGTCGGCGGACAGGGTCCGCAGGTCCATCATGGCCAAGTCGACGTGGAGCGCCGGAGCGATCACCTGGCGCACCCGTCCGTCCCCGACGGCGAAGGTGGTGCGCAGGGCCTCGTGCCGGCGGACCACCTCGTTGAAGCTCCTCTCCAGGGCGGGGATGTCGAGCCGTCCCTGGAGGCGGTAGGCCTCGGGGATGTTGTAGACCGAGCCGTCGCGGCCGAACTGGTGCAGGAACCAGAGTCGCTCCTGGGCGAAGGAAAGCGGCAACTCGGCGCTGCGGTCGGTCGGGACGAACGGCGGCGCCTCCAGGCCCGGGCCGGCGCGCCGGGCGGAATCGACGGCCTTCGCGAGCTTCGCCAGGACGGGCCGCTCGAAGAGGGCGCGCAGCGGCAGCTCGATCCCGAACACAGCGCGCACCCGGGAGACGACTTGGGTCGCCAGCAGCGAATGTCCGCCCAGGCTGAAGAAGCTGTCATGGGCCCCGACCTCCCGGATGCCGAGGAGCTGGGACCAGATCCCTGCCATCAGCTCCTCGGTCGGGGTCCTCGGCGCCGTCCGCTCGCCGGCTTCCTCGCCAGCCACCGGAATGCGGGCGAGCGCTCGCCGGTCCAGCTTGCCGTTGGCGGTCAGCGGCAAGCTCTCGAGGAAGAGGAACGCAGCCGGCACCATGTACTCCGGCAGCCGTTGGCGCAGGAGCTCCCGCAGCACGGTCGTCGAGGGCGCGCTGCCGGCGGAGGCGGCGAGACAGGCCACCAGCCCGGGCCCTCCCGGCAGGTCCTCGCGCAGCAGCACCGCCGCCTCCCGCACCTCCGGATGGCTCGCCAGCGCCGCCTCGATCTCTCCCAGCTCGATGCGGAACCCGCGCAGCTTGACCTGATGATCGATGCGGCCCAGGAACTCGATCTCCCCGGCCGGCAGGTGGCGGGCGAGGTCGCCGCTCCGGTAGAGCCGTGCTCCCGGCTCGAAGGGATCGGGGACGAACTTCTCCGCCGTCAGGCCGGGACGGCCGAGGTAGCCGCGCCCGACTTGGACCCCGCCGATGTAGAGCTCGCCGGATACGCCGGCGGGCACGGGCCGGAAGGACCGGTCGAGCAGGTGGATGCGCGTGTTGGCCACGGGAACTCCGATCGGCACGACCGCGCGCCGGCTCTCGCGCTCGCAGGCCCAGTGCGTCACGTCTACGGCCGCCTCGGTGGGGCCATAGAGGTTGTAGAGGCCCGCTCCCGCGGGCATCCGCGCGTAGAACCGCCGCTCCAACTCGGCCGGCAGCGCCTCGCCGCTGCAGACGACCCGCGCCAGCGACGCGCAGCTCTCCACCCCCGGCGCTTCGACGAAGGCCTGCAGCATGGAGGGCACGAAGTGGAGGGTCGTGATCCCCTGCGCGGCGATCGTGTCGACAAGATAGGAGGGATCCTGGTGCCCGCCCGGCCGGGCTATGACCAGCCGGGCTCCGACGAGAAGCGGCCAGAAAAACTCCCAGACCGAGACATCGAAGCTGAACGGCGTCTTCTGGAGCACCGCGTCGTCCGGGGTGAGGCCGAAGCGCTCCTGCATCCAGAGCAGCCGGTTGACGATGCCCCGGTGGGTGTTCATCGTCCCCTTGGGCCGGCCGGTGGACCCCGAGGTGTAGATCAC
>DASUNJ010000442.1:0-4332 GCA_036277235.1 Thermoanaerobaculia bacterium
TCCGTGCGGTGGTAGCCCCAGGTGCGGCGCGGGGTGGGCGGGCGCTGCGTGATCCAGATGGCGAAGAGCGAAAGGCCCAGGGCCGCGGCGTCCGAGAGCATGTGCCCGGCGTCGGCAAGCAGAGCGAGCGAGCCGGTGAGCCAGCCGCCCACGGCCTCGGCCAGCATGTAGAGGGCGGCGAGGACGAGCGTCAGCGCGAGCCGGCGGCGATTGCCCGCCGAGCCCCCATGCCCATGATGATGCGAGTGTCCTGCGCCCATGGCGTGGGGAATTGTGGCACAGGCGGCGGCCCTGATCTTGCAAATCCACTGGCCTTAAGGAGGACGCCATGATGAACCACCCGCACAAGCACTCCCCCGAAATGGACTGCTGCATCGACAACTGCCAGGAGTGCCACGAGGTCTGCCTGCACACCGTGACGCACTGCCTCGACAAAGGAGGCCGCCACGCCGAGGCGCACCACATCCGGCTGCTGCTCGACTGCGCCGAGATCTGCCAGACCAGCGCCAACTTCATGATCCGCCACTCGGACCTGCACGCCGAGACCTGCCGGGCGTGCTCCGAGGTTTGCGCACGCTGCGCCGAGGATTGCGAGCGCCTGGCCGACGACGACATGATGCGGCGCTGCGCCGAAATCTGCCGCCGTTGCGCCGAGTCCTGCCGCCAGATGGCAGGCGTTGGAGCCATGGCATCGCATTGACCTCCGACGACCGCCTTTTCAGGCGATTTGCACTGACTGCCCCCTGGGAGTACCATGGGGCATGGCCAGCTGTCCCGGCTATCTCCGCACTCTCTCCTCCGTATCACTGATCGGTGCGCTCGTCCTGCTGCTGGGGTTCCCCCTCTGCGCGGAGGAGGTTTGCCCCATGGACGAGAGGGCCGCCAAGGCGGCCTGCGAGAAGTTGGGAAAGGACTGCTGCCAGCCATCTGGCGTACCGGTGCCGCACTTCCCCGTGCCGACACCGCCGCCCGGTCCTGCCATCGCCGCGGCACCTGCCGCGGATACGCCGACCCCCTCCCCGGTCCGGATCCATCCAGCATCCGAACCGGAGACCGCGCCAGCGGTCATCCAGGGGGTCGGCTTCTTCACTCTCTTATAGCCGCGCCTCGATCGCGTCGCACGCCGCCTTCACCCCGTCCTCGGCCTGGACGATCCGCCCGGCCTCCTCGGCTTTACGGGCGTATGCCGGGTTCCCGAGGAGCTCGCGCAGCTCCGTCGCCGCCCGGGCCGCGTTGTACCGGTTCCGGGGGATGGTCCGCGACGTGCCCAGCCGCTCCAGCCGGGCCGCGTTGTCCGGCTGATCGTGGCTGTAGGGCATGACCAGGGTCGGACGGCCGGCGCGCAGGGCCTGGGCGGTGGTGCCGACTCCCCCTTGGTGGACGATGGCCGCGGCCCTGGGGAAAACGTCCGAGTACGGGGCATAGTCGGTGGCGAAGATCTCCTTCGGGAGATCCGCCGGCAGCGGGTTCCAGCCCATGAGCAGGGCGGCGCGGCGGCCCAGCTCCCGGGCAGCCGCGGCGCTCTCCTGGTAGAACTCGCCGGGGTCGAGCACCGCCGCCGAGCCCAGGGTGAAGACGATGGGCGGCTCCCCCTGGTCTAGGAAGCGTTTCAGCTCCGGTGCGGAAGCCCCCAGGTTCTCCGGTTTGGCGTCATAGAAAGCGAATCCGGTGATCACCGCGTTGGACGGCCAGTCGGGCTGCGGCTCGCCGATCACCCGGGAGAAGAGCGCGAGAGCCAGGTGCGGCGAGAGCTTGCCCTCGAAGATGGGGTGCTCGCCCGGCGGCAGGCGCAGATCACGGCGCAGTTCCCGCACCGGCTTGATCCAGGAGCGGGTGGCCAGCCGGCCGAAGCCCATCACGGCCCGGTTCACCCGCGGGCCCAGCGGCCGCAGCCTGGCCAGCCCGGGATGCGGGGGCAGAACCGGCGGGTCCCAGGCGGAGAGGAACGAGAGCGGCGAGAGCGTGACCGAGGCCCATGGGAGGCCGGTCTTCTCGCCCAGGATCGGCGCGGCATAGACCAGCTCCCCGGCGAGCAGGAAGTCCGCGCCCTCCGCGGCAGCCCGCAGGTCGGCGTAGGTATCCCGAAGGTTCGGGAACATCATGCCCCGCAGCACCCGCTCGCTCCCCTTCTTGATGTCCATGAGGAGGGCGACCAGCTCCCGGTCGTCCGGCGAGACGTTCGGCCGGAGGGCGCGGAGCTCGAAGCCGAGCCCCTCGATCTTCGAACGGTAGTACTCTCCCGTGGCGAAGACGACCTCGTGCCCGCGCTCCCGCAGCCCGAGCCCCAAGGCGATGAACGGGTGCAGATCTCCCAGGGAGCCAAATGTGGAAAGAACGATGCGATGAATGGCGTTTGCCTCCCTGGTAAGCTGTCGGGGTGCCGAGCGCGCTGTCCGCTCTGATCCTGTCCCTCTTTCTCGTACCGGAGGCGCCGCAGGCTCCGCCCGAGCCCGCGGCTCCTCCGATGGTAGAGATCGCGGATGAGGAAACCGTCACCGCCACCCGCACCGAGCGCCGGCTGGCCGATACCGCCGCGAGCGTGGTGGTCCTCTCCTCCGAGGAGCTGGAGTCTACCGCGGCGGGAACGATCGATGACGCCCTGCGCCAGGTCCCCGGCTTCTCCCTCTTCCGCCGCTCCGGGAGCCGCTTCGCCAATCCCACCACCCAGGGGGTATCGCTGCGCGGCCTCGGGGCGAGCGGCGCGAGCCGGGCCCTGGTTCTGGCGGACGGCATCCCTCTCAACGATCCCTTCGGTGGATGGATTTACTGGGGACGGGTTCCCCAGCTCTCTCTCGGCCGGGTGGAGGTGCTGCGGGGCGCAGGCTCGGACCTCTACGGCAGCGCCGCGCTGGGAGGCGTCGTCCAACTTCTCCGAAAAGAGCCTTCGGAGCCGGCCTTCGTGGTCGAGGCCTCCTACGGCGAGCGGAGCACCCCGGAGGGCGGACTCTTCGTGGCCGAGCGATGGGGCCTCTGGGCCGCGAGCCTGGGCGCGGAGTCGTTTCGAACCGACGGCTACGTCCCCGTGGAGCCCGCAGCCCGGGGTGCAGTGGATACCCCGGCCGCCTCGCGGCACTTGGCAGGGGACCTTACCCTGGAGCGCCGAGTCGGAGAGAACGGCCGGATCTTCCTCCGTGGCTCCTGGTTCGAAGAGGAACGGGACAACGGCACTCGACTTCAGGTCAACGACACCGCGATCCGGCAGGCGAGCCTGGGATTGGACGGCAGCGCGGGCGGTGGCTGGCTCTCCCTGCGGGCCTGGGGGAGCGACCAGGACTATTTCCAGACCTTCACCGCCGTGGCGACCGACCGCGACAGCGAGAGCCTCACCCGAGAGCAAAGGGTGCCCGCCGAGTCGCTGGGGGGCAGCGCGCAATGGACGCGCACTGTGGGGGACCGCCACGGTCTGGTCGCCGGGCTTGATCTCCGCGAAGTGAGGGGCACGAGCGACGAGCTGATCTTCGGAGGCCCTGTCCTACGAAGCACCGTCGCCGGCGGCATGCAGCGCATGGGCGGGCTGTTCCTCGAAGACCTGGTGAGCCTCACGCCGCGCCTCTCTCTAACGCTGGGGGGGCGGATCGACGGCTGGCGCAACAAGGGAGATGAAGAGAGGGAGGAGACCGCCTTCAGCCCCCGGGCCTCCCTCCTCTGGAAGGCGACCGATCGCTGGGCGTGGACGGCATCGGCCTACCGCGGCTTCCGGGCGCCCACGCTCAACGAGCTCTACCGCGACTTCCGGGTGGGCGACGCGCTCACCCTGGCCAACGAGGACCTCGAAGCCGAGCGGCTCGCCGGGGCCGAGACCGGCGCCGTCTTCACCTCGCCGCGGGTGACGGCCCGAAGCGTCCTCTTCTGGATGGAGGTGGACCGCAACGTCGCCAACGTCACCCTCTCGGTGACCCCCGGCCTGATCACCCGCCAACGCCAGAACCTGGGCCGCACCCGTTCGCGAGGCCTGGAGCTGGAGGGCACCGCCCGCCTGGGCGACCGCTGGACGCTCTCGGGCGGCTACCTGCTCTCCGACGCGACCGTCGAGAGCGGCGGAGATCTGGAAGGGCTGCGCATCCCGCAGATACCCGAGCACCAGGCCTCGCTCCAGCTCCGCTTCTTCGCTCCCGGAATCGGAACCCTGGGCCTCCAGGCCCGCTGGACCGGCGACCAGTTCGACGACGACCGCAACCAACTCCCCCTGGAGAGCTTCGCGACGGTCGATGCCCTGCTCTCCCGGCCTGTCGGCCGGGGGCTCGAAGTTTTCATGGCAGCCGAAAACCTCCTGGATGAGGGTTACGAGACCGGCCGCACGCCGGTGCGCACGCTCGGACCTTCGAGGTCGGT
>DASUNJ010000443.1:0-27522 GCA_036277235.1 Thermoanaerobaculia bacterium
TGAAGGCCCTGGGCGCCTCGGCCCTGCTCCGCTGCCGCGGCGGCTGGCCCCGGGGTCCCGAGGACTGGAGCCTGATCCTCACGGGGATCGAAGGCTGTCATTTACCAGGAATCGCCGTGGTCAAGCTGACCTCGGGCTCGACCGGCGCTCCGCGGGGGATCGCCACCCCGGCCGAGGCCCTGGTGGCGGACGACGCCGCGCTGGCCGCGAGCATGGGGATCCGCGGAGACGACCGCCTCCTTGCCACCATCCCCATGTCCCACTCCTACGGCCTGTCGAGTCTTGCCATGCCGGCCCTGATGCGTGGAAACCTGCTGATCCTGCCGGACGAGGGGCGCGTCTTCGACCCCCTGGTGGCCGCGGAGCAGACCGGCGCCACCGTCTTTCCCACCGTGCCAGCCGTGCTCGACGCGTTGCTGCGGCTCGCCGATCCCCCGTCCTGGCCCGCGGCGCTCCGGCTGGTGCTGACCGCGGGCGCTCCTCTCTCCCCGGTCACCGCCGGCCGTTTCCGGGAGACCTTCGGCCTGCCGGTCCACGTGTTCTACGGCGCCAGCGAGTGCGGCGGGATCTGCTACGACCGCGAGGGCACGGCCGGCGAGCGGGGCACCGTCGGCACCCCGGTCGAGGGGGTGCGCGTCGAGTTGGAAGAGGGAGGGCTCATCACTGTCCGATCGCAAGCCGTGGCTGCTGGTTACATTCCCGAGGGGGACGACCGCCTCGGTCGCCTCGGTAATGGCCGCTTCGTGGCCGGGGACCTCGCGGAGTGGCGGGACGGCGAGCTGGTCCTGCGCGGCCGGGTGGACGACCTGGTCAACATCAAGGGGAAGAAGGTCAATCCGCGCGAGGTGGAGGCTGTGCTCGCGCAGCTCCCCGGCGTGCGGGAGGTGGCGGTGCTCGGCGTGTGCCTGCCCGACCGCTCGGGCGAAGTACTCCGGGCCGTGGTGGCCTGCCCCCCTGGCAGTCTGACGGCTGCCGAGGTGGTGGCCTGGTGCCGGCCGCGACTGTCGCCTCACAAGGTGCCGCGCAGCGTGGTGCTGGTGCCGGAGCTCCCCCGCACCTCACGCGGCAAGCTGGATCGGGGCTCGCTGATGGCAATCCGGGGGGCGGAGGGGTGAGCCGCTCCTACCGCCCAACCCCGCTCCTGGCCGGCGCGGCCGCCCTCCATGCCGCCGGGGCCGTGGCGCTCGCCGTGGCTCCCCGCCACTGGCCGGCGGTCGCGGGAACCCTCTTCGCGAGCCACGTGGTGCTCGCCGGGATCAGCCTCTGGCCGCAGAGCCGCCTCTTCGGCCCGAACCGGAGCCGGCTGCCCGAGGACGCGGCCCGCCGCGGGGAGGTGGCCCTGACCTTCGACGACGGCCCCGACCCCGAGATCACCCCCCGGGTGCTCGATCTCCTGGACCGCGCCGGCGCGAAGGCCACCTTCTTCTGCATCGGCCGCAGGGTAGAGGCCTGCCCGGATCTCGCGGCCGAGATCGTCCGCCGGGGGCACGGGATCGAGAACCACACCTGGTCCCACCCCCACACCTTCGCCTGGTACATGCCTCCAGCCCAGAGGCGGGAAATGCTCCGCGCCCAGGAGGCGATCGAGCGGGCGGCCGGCCGCGCCCCGAGCCTGTTCCGTCCACCGGCCGGCTTCCGCAACCCGCTCACCGAGCGGGAGCTCTTCCACGCCGGTCTGACCCTGGCCTCGTGGACCCGGCGCGGCTACGACACGGTCGTGCGCGAGCCGCGGGAGATCCTCCGCCGTCTTCTCAAGGGGCTGTCCGCGGGAGACGTCCTGCTCCTCCATGACGGCTCGGCGGTGACCGGGGGAGGAAATCCGGTGGTGCTGGAGGTGCTCCCACCCCTGCTGGAGGAGCTTGCCGCCCGCAGCCTGAAACCGGTGCCCTTGTGACCCGCAAGCTCCGGGAGCTGCTCTATCGCCTGCGCACCGAGGGAGATACGCCGGGGCGCCAGGCCGGGGCGGTCGCGCTGGGCGTGCTCATCGGCTGCTCGCCGTTCTACGGCCTCCACCTGGCCCTCTGCGTGGTCTTCGCCCGCCTGCTGCGCCTGAACCGCGCCCTCACCTACCTGGCCGCGCACGTCAGCCTGCCCGGTCTGTGGCCTCTCCTGGTCTTCGGCGAGATCCAGGCCGGCCGCTGGCTGCGCGGCGGCGGACGGCTGCCGATCCGCCCCTCGGAGCTGCGCCAGCTCGACCCGTGGCAATTCGGGGTGGACCTCCTGGTGGGTAGCGCAATCGTCGGAGTCGCGCTGGCGATCCCCCTGGCCCTGCTCACCTTTCGGGCGGCCCGGGCCCGGCGCAAGGCGCCCGCGGTCCACGACCTGATCGAGGAGGCCGCGTACCGCTACCTGGAGAGCGGCATGTTCCATTGGGAGTTCGCCCGCGGCAAGCTGCGCCACGACCCGGTCTACCTCCAGCTCCTGCAGCGCGGGCTGCTTCCGGAGGAGGGCAGGCTTCTGGACCTGGGCTGCGGCCGGGGCATCCTGCTGTCGCTGCTGGTCACGGCGCGCGAGCGGCTCGCCCGCGGGCTTTACCCTGAAGGCTGGCCGCCGCCGTCCCGCATGGCGCTGACCGGCATCGAGAGTAGTCGCCAAGCTGCCACCGCCGCCCGGAACGCCCTGGGAGCCGAAGCGGAGATCCAGGTGGCCGACCTCGTGGACGCTCCGCTCCCCCCCGCCCGCGCCGCGCTTCTCCTCGATGTCCTGCACTACCTGCCGGCGCCGGCCCAGGAAGAGCTGCTCGCCCGTATGGCCGCAGCGCTGGAGCCCGGGGGGCTCCTCCTCATCCGCGACGCGGACGCCGCGGGCGGCTGGCGGTTCACGGCCACCCGGATCCAGGAGCGCGCCTGCGCTCTCGCCCGCCGCCACTGGAAGCAGCGGTTCCACTACCGCAGCGCCGCCGAATGGCGGCGGCTTCTGGAGGCGACCGGCTTCCAGGTCGACGTCGAGCCCATGGCGGAGGGCACCCCCTACGCCAACGTCCTCCTCGCGGCGAGACGAAGTTGAGGACCGTTGTCAAAAAAAAACCTCCAGCGGCAACTTATATAGGTAGACACCCGGAGGGAGGTTGTTTTCTTTTGGTTGCAATTCCGCTGGAAAAGCGAGAGTCGAGTCTTTGCCCCGCGGCTCGCTGTGAGCCGGGGGCCCATCTTGTAGGCGTCGTGCAGCCCAGCGGGAGGGTGGCCTTCCTGCCGCCGGGGGCGCGGGTCGACGAGGAGTTCTTCCAGCTCGCCAGCCGTCCCACGTCCACCGTCCGCTTCCGCTACGGCTCCCGCTGCGCGGAGTCGGCCTGCGCCCACTGGCGGGGCCAGAGTTGCGCCGCCCTCGACGAGGTCCGCGCCCATCTCGCCCCGTTCGCCCAGACCTCCTCGGCGAGCTGCTCGATCCGGCCGCAATGCCGCTGGCACCAGCAGGCGGGGGACGCCGCGTGCGCGGTTTGCCCGCTCGTCACCGGCGAGATGATGGCGGTCGAGGAAGAACGGCCCGTGCCCTGCGGCCTTCGCTGAACGGCTGACCTCCTTGCGTTGCAGCCCGCGTCGTGTTGCAATCCCCTTGCAACAGGAGCAACCCATGACACGCGACGAGTACGAGGCGCACCGGCGCCGGCTCGCAGACGAGCTGCGCGCGGCCATCGAGCTGGCGGAAGAGGGGCATCGCGCCCGGATGCAGGCCCTGGACCTGGCCTGGCAGGCGGCAGCGCCGGGCGTCCCCTTGCCCGCAGGTACCCCGAAACCCGTGGCGAAGCGCCACCGCCGTCCGGGTGAGCTGACCGCGGAGATCCGCGGCCTTCTCCCCCGGCTGCCCCAGGTGTTCAGCAAGGAAGACCTTCTCCCTCTCTTCGCCGAGCCTCCCGAGCGCGCCTCCCTGTTCCGTGCCCTGCAGGAGCTGATCTGGGACGGCTTCCTCAGGCAGGAGCAGCGCGGCCGGGGGAGAAACGCAACGACGTACCGCCAGACTCCTCGAACGCAGAGCACCTGAGCCGACGCGCCGCTGTCGAGAGCGGGGATGGCGCGGTGCCTCTCGCGCAGCCGGCGGAGTCCGCCTGCAACGCTGCGGCATGGGGAACGGGAGCCGTGCACCGGGGCACGGTGTCTCTGCACCGGTGCACAGCGTCTCTGCCATGGGGAATAGCGTCTCGGCACCGGTCCTCTGTGTCTCAGCACCGGTGCACGGCGTCTCAGTCCTGGTGCATAGCGTCTCAGCACCGGTGCGCAGCGTCTCGGCACCGGTGCATGGCGTCTCTGCCACGGTGCCCGGCGTCTCGGCACCGGTGCGCGGCGTCTCGGCACCGGTGCGCGGCGTCTCGGCTACGGTGCATTGCGGCTCTGTCAGGGTGCGCGGCGTCTCCGCCGCGGGGCAGGATGCTCCGGCCCTGGAGCGCGGCGTTGCGGGCAGGCTGCCGGATCAGCGCGGCGGCTGCCCCGGGTGGGTGGGTCCCTCCCCCCTGGGAGGGCGGCGGTTGGGAACGGGGGGAGGCTAGGAGGGGGGTGTTGCGCGCTTGCCACGAGCTTTATCGATGTCGGAGCTCCCCCCTCCTAACCTCCCCTCCCCGGGGGGAGGGACCCACCCTCCCAAGGCGTTTTCGACAAAGTTAGCGCCTATGGGAGGAACCCCCCGCCCGGAGCGCAAGCATCGGTAATCAGCGCGGCGGCTGCCCCGGCAGACCGACCGTCACCCGCAGCTCATCCGGCCGCACGTGGCGCCGGGCCGCGGCTTCGACCGCGGCCCTGTCGAGCGCGGCCAGCTCGGCCTTGCGTTGCCCGGGGTCGTCCAGCGGCAGTCCGTAGTGCTCGGCTTCCACAAGAATGTCGGCCCACTGGCGGGCGGTCTCGCGCCGGAAGGGCTCGCGGCCGAGCAGGTAGGCGCGCGCCTCCTCCAGCTCCGACTCCTCGATCCCCCCCTCCACCAGACGCGTGATCTCCTCGACCACACCGAGCCGGGCGCGCTCCACCGTGGCCGGCGAGGTGCCCACGTAGGCCACGAGCCGGCCGGGATCGAGCCCGGCACCCGACACCACCTGGGCGTGCGCGCTATAGGCGAGCCCTTCGCTCTCCCGGATGCGATTGGGGATGCGCCCGGTCAGGCCGGCGCCCGAGCCCAGGATCACGGCCAGCACTTCGAGCGCCGTGTAGTCCGGATGGCGCCGCGGCACGGTCAGGTGCCCGATGTAGAGGTGGGCCTGGTCCTCGGCCTCGGTTTCCACCCGGCGGAGCTCGGACGTGCCCACCGGCGCCAGCGGGTCGGGCAGCGGCGCCTCCCCCGCGGACAGGCCGGAGAAGAGCGACGCCAGCTTGCGGTGGACCGCCTCCTCGTCCACCACCCCGGCCACGCAGGCCGTGAGGCCGTTGCCCAGAGCGCGGGCATGGAAGCCGGCGCAGTCGTCCGGCGTCAGCCGCAACAGGCTCTCCGTGTCGCCGTGAAGGGGCCGGCTGCGGGGATGGGGCGTGTAGAGCTGATCCAGGAACGCCCAGAGGGTCTTGACCTCGGGCTGGTCCGCGAGGCTCTCCAGCTCCGCCGCCGCCTGCTTCGCCAGCCAGGTGCAGCGGTCCTCGGGGAACGACGGGGCCAACAACAGCTCCGCGGCCCACTCCAGGGCCAGCTCCCAGTCCCGGGCCAGGGCGTCCACCGCCACGCCGTGACACTCGAAGGTGCCGTAGCTGGAGAGGACCATCCCCTTGCCCTCGGCCTCGTCGGCGATGCGCAGCCAGTCGCGCTGCCGGGTGCCTTCGCTGAGCATCCGCCCGGTGAGGAGCGCCTGTCCCGGGACCGGCTCCACCCGCGCGCCGGCCCGCACGCCGACGCGGACCGCCACCACCGGCGCACCCTCCACCCGCCGCACGCGCACGGCCAATCCCTGGCGCCCGTTCATACGTCCTGGTCGAGCAGGTTGCCAAGAATTGCCACGGCCCTGTCGATCTCCTCGCTGGTGTTGTAGTAGTGGGGGGAGATCCGGAGAACGGGGAGAGCCCCCGCCTCCGGCGCATTTTTCGGTCCCTCGCCCGTCAGGGACACATGGACGTTGACCCCGGCCTGCCGCAGCCGGTGGCCGAGGTCCTCGGTGTCCTTGCCCGTCACCTCCACGGTGGCGATGGCGCAGAGGCGCGCTCCCCGGTCCGCGACCCGCACCCCCGGCAGGGCTCCCGCCTTCTCCCGCACCTCCGCCGCGAGCTCCACCGCCCTCGCCCCGGTCGCCTCGATCCCGGCCTCCAGGGCATAGCGCGCCGCCTCCCCCAGCCCCAGGACCAGGGCGTATGGGAACTCCCAGTTCTCGAACCTCCTGGCGTCCGGCGCGAGCAGGTAGCTCCCGGGGTCCACGAGCCCGGCGCCCTGCATGTCGATGTAGAGCGGGGCGTCGCCACGGGCGAGCGCCCGCTCGGAGACGTAGAGGAAGCCGATGCCCCGCGGCCCGCGCAGGAACTTGCGCGCGGTCGCCGCCAGGTAGTCGCAGCGCAGGCGCCCGACGTCGACCGGGAGCTGCCCGACCGCCTGGCAGGCGTCGACGAGATAAGGCACGCCCGCGGCCTCGCAGACCTCCCCCACCTCCTCCGCGGCCTGGACGAGGCCGGAGTTGGTTGGAATCCAGGTCAGGCTGACGAGCTGGCAGCGCGGATGGGCCACCAGACGCCGCACCGAGTCGGGATCGACCCCGCCCTCGGGAAGGTCGTCGGCGCGCAGCACCTCGATCCCCAGCCGCCGCGCCAGGGAGAGGTACATGAGCTGGTTGGACGTGTAGTCGTGGCGGGTGGTCACCAGCACGTCGCCGGGATGGAAGTCGAACGCCGAGAGCGCCTGGGACACGGCCACGGTGGCGTTCTCGACGATCGCGATCTGGTCCGGTCCGGCCCCGATCACCCGGCCGAGGAGCCCGTGGACCTCCCGCACCCGATCGGCCACCGCGTCCTCGGCCTCGTAGCCCCCGATCTCCGCCTCCAGGCCGAGATGGTCCCGGATCGCGTTCAGCACAGGATCCGGCATCAGCGCCGCCCCGGCATTGTTGAGATGGATCCGCCCCTCGCACCCGGGCGTGTCCCGGCGCCAGCGCCGGATGTCTTCTTCGCTGATGGTCATAAAGATCAGTCGGCGCGCGGAAGAGACCAGCCGAGCACTCCGCCGCGCTCGGGACGCAGATAGCGGGAGGCGACCTCGTACACGCGATCGGCTCCGGTTTCCAGGAGGAGGCGCAGGTGCCGGTCGAGGTGGCCGAGGTCGAAGACGGCGAGGGCGAGCCCCGCGGACAGGGCCTGCTGGTGTACGCGCTCGTGGCCGAACACCCAGTCGGCCGTGGTGATCTGCCGGGCGCGCTCCAGCTCGTCGGCCCCGGGGGGAGCGGAGACCGTCTCCTCCAGGAGCCGCAGGATCTCGGCTTCGACGCGGACGGGCTCCACGCCGGGGACCACCTCGGCGGCGATCGTGACCTGGCTCGCGTCCAGGCTCTCGGTCAGGTCCGCCGAGACCCAGGCGCAGAGCTGGCCCTCGTCCACCATGGCCCGGTGGAGACGGCTGGCGCGTCCGCCCGCGAGCACGGTGACCAGCAGCTTCAGGGCCGGATGGTCGGGATGGGAGCCCGCCGGCGCGGGCATCGTGAGGAGGATGCGCGCCATCTCGCCCTTGCGGCGCTCGATCCGCACCAGGGAGGTCGGCGAAACCGGCGGCGGGATCTCCTGGCGGGGCCTGGCGCCCGGCGGCAGCCCGCCCAGGGCGCTCTCCACCTCGTCCATGGCCTCCGGTCCGAGGTCCCCGGCGAGCACCAGGATGCCGTTGTCCGGCCGGTAGAGGCTGCCGTGGAAGCTCGCGAGCTCCGGGCGCCCGGTGGCGATCAGCTCCTCGCGGGTGCCGAGCACCGGCCGGCCGTACGGATGGGACGGGAAGAGGTGGGCCTGCACCTCGGTCTCCAGGGCGTCCCAGGGCTCGCTGTCGTACATGGCGATCTCTTCGAGGATCACCTGCCGCTCGCTCGCCACCTGCTCGGGGTCGAGCGTCAAGTTCGCCATGCGGTCGGCCTCGATCGCCAGCGCCTCGGTCCAGCGGTCGGCGGCGAAGTTGAAGTAATACCCGGTGGCGTCGTGGCTGGTGAAGGCGTTGTTGACGCCTCCGAGGGCCTGCGTGCGGCGGTCGATCTCGCCCGGGCCGTAGCGCGCCGACCCCTTGAACATCATGTGCTCGAGGAAGTGGGCCACGCCGCCGTGCCCGGCGGGCTCGTCGCGGGTGCCGGCGCGGTAGAAGAGGGCCGAAGTGACGATCGGCGCCTGGCGGTTCTCCACCAGGCAGACGGTCAGGCCGTTCGCCAGCCGCTCCAGGCGGGGCACCGCCGGCAGGGCGGAGACGGCCTCCTCTTTCCATCGCGCGATCATTCGTCGTTTCCTTCGCGCAAGTCGACCTCGATGCGCTCGCGCTCCTTCGGGGCTCCGGGCGCGATCTCCACGATCACGTCGTGGCGGCGGTGCCCGCGGGCGACGATGGAGACCCGGTGCTTCCCGGGCGGAAGCTTGAGCCAGCCGCCGGGCCGCAGACCGCCGGCGAAGTCTCCGGCCCGGCCCGCGGGCTGCCCGTCGACCAGGATCGCGGCGCCCAGCGGGCGGACGCGGAAAGCCACGGCCTCGCTCACCCGCACGACCGGCAGGTCGCCGGTCTCGACCTGGGCGGCGGGCAGCGGCGAGAGCCGCGCGATGATCGGGGTGACGCCACCGGTCTCGCTCGCCTCGACCGTGATCCGATGATCCTTCATGCCGTCGGCCTTGATGACGATCTGGTACTGCCCCGCTCCCGGCAGGAGGTAGGAGCGCGCCCCCTTCTGGCCGCTCCAGTCCTTCGCCTGGCCGATCACCGTGCGGTCCACACGCACGAAGGCATTGGGAGGGGTCACACGGAAGGCGAGGGAGAGGCCGGTAGAAATCACCGGGCCGGCGTTTCGGGGGGTGGGCCGGGGCTCCTCGGCCGGCGGCGCCGGCTCGGGAGTGGGCGCCGGCTCGACCGGGATCTCGATCCGGGGCTGCTGCGGCTCGGGGGTCGGCACGGGCGGCGCCGGCGTCTCCCGGCGAGGCTCGGCGACCGGCGGCGTGGGACGGGGCGTGGGAGTCGGCTCGGGCAGAGGCTCTCGCCTCTCTCGGGTTTCGGGCGTCTGCACCGGTACGACCGGAGCGGAGACCGCCGGAGCCGGAGTCGGCAGGGGACCGGCCGCCGGAGTCGTCGCCACCTGCTCCGCCGGCCGCGGCTCGGGCTTGCGCAGGAGCAGCCAGCCGGCAGCCACCACGGCGATCAGCGCCACCGCCGCGACCAGGGGGACCCAGCGCTTCGGGGAGATGCCCTCGGTGGCGACCATGCGGCCTGTCGCCGGGCGCACCGGCGGCGGGTCGGACCGGTGTGTCGGCACGGCGGGAGGCGGCGGGGGGATGGACGGCGCCGTGCTGTCCGTGCGGCGCGGCAGGACAGAAGTCGCGGCCATCTCCGGTCCGCGGACGGCCGGGGCCGACAGCGTCTCGTCGTCGAGCTCGCGCTCGATGACGGCGAGCTCCTCCGCGACCTGGCCGGCCGTGGCGGTGCGCTGGTCCCGGTCCTTGGCGAGCATGCTCCGCAGGAGCTGCTCCAGCCGCGGCGGGATCGAGTGCAGGGAGGAGACCGGCGGCGGCTCCTTGTGCAGGATCTGGTAGACCAGGGTGGTGATCGTCTCGCCGTCGAACGGCCGCTTCCTCGACAGCAGCTCGTAGAGCACCACGCCGAGCGAGAAGACGTCGGAGCGGCCGTCCAGGTCGTCGCCGCGGATCTGCTCCGGCGAGAGGTACTGGGGGCTGCCCATGACCGAGCCGGCGACCGTCAGCTCCGTGCTCTGTCCGGTCACCTTGGCGATGCCGAAGTCGGCCACCTTCACGCGGCCCGCCGTGTCGAGCAGGATGTTGCTCGGCTTGATGTCGCGGTGGACGATCCCCTGGCGGTGGGCGTAGTCCAGGGCCTCGGCCACCTGGCGGACGATGCGCAGCACGTCCCTCAGGGTCAGGGCCGGCCCGGCCTCGATGCGGCCGGCGAGGTCGGTACCCTCGACGAACTCGAAGGCCAGGAAGAGCTGGCCCTCGGTCTCGCCGGCATCGAACAGCGTGACGATGTTGGGATGGAGCAACCGTCCGGCCGCCCGCGCCTCGCGCAGAAGGCGCTTCGTGCGGTCCTCGATCTCGGCCGGCCGGCCCACCAGGCGGACGGTCTTGATCGCCAGCTTGCGCTCGATGTGGGGGTCCTCGGCGAGGTAGACCTCGCCCATGGCCCCCGCGCCCAGGAAGCTGAGAATGCGATAGCGGCCGACGCTCCGGCTTCCCTCCGGGGTCGTCACGGCTGGCCGGAGCCCTCCCCTTCAGTTCCTGCGTCGACGGGCGCCCCAGCCAGGACCCCGTCGTCGCCGGTGGCCACGTTCTCGCGCGTGTTGAGCAGCGCGATGGCTTCCTCGGCGCGCTCGGCCGGTACCCGCACCCGCACGCTGTCGATGTTGTCCCCCAGCGGGAGCTCGCTCGATTGCAGGGAGTCGATCTCGGCGGGAATGCCGTTGTTCTCGAGGAATCCCACGACCACCATGGCCTCTTCGTCCGTGCCCACGTCCTTCACGATTGCCCATTCTTCAGCCATGCAGCCCTCCTAGTAGAGGTCGATCATACAGTGCCCGGTTGGGGGACGGGGGCGGGGTGGTCCTCCTGCAGCCCCTCCAGGGTGTAGGGCGTGACCTCCTGGCGCGGGTACCAGTGCCGGCTGTGCTCGGCGAAGCGCTCCAGGCTGTCGTGCCAGCGGTAGTGGGAGACGATCATCGACCGCTCGTCGACGCGGATCCAGTTGCAGGAGTTCCGCTCGCGCTCCGCCCCCCGGCCGCGGCGCGAGGTCGTCGTGCCCGAATGGAGGATCACCAGAGGCGGGCGCCCCTTCTTCGGATAGAACTCCTCGGAGTTGCCGATGTAGGTCTGGTGCTGGTGCCCGGACAGGATCAGGTCCACCCCGACGCCCGAAAACAGGTCGATGGCCTCGTAGGCGTTGCCGAGCACACGCTGGCTGCCGAAGTTGGGCGGCGGGATCAGGTGGTGGTGCGCGATCACGATCTTGAACAGGTCGGCCGGCGCCTCCTCGAAGACCCGCGCCACCTCCAGAAGACGGGCGAGCTTGATGCGCCCCTCCTTGACCGTCCAACCGTAGGCCGTGTTGATGCCGACGACCAGCAGCTCGCCGTCGCGGAACGTGGGCTCCAGCTCCTCGCTGAAGTGCTTGCGATAGCAGCCGAAGGGGTTGAAGGCCCGCTCCCAGACGCGGTAGAGCGGCACGTCGTGGTTGCCCGGCACCACGATCGTGGGCACCGGGATGCTGTCCACGAAGGCGCGGGCCTCCTGGAACTGCTCCGGTTTGGCGCGCTGGGTGAGGTCGCCCGAGAGCACGACCAGGCTCGGGCTGTGGCGCTCGATGAACTCGAGCACGCCCTTCGACACCCGCGGCAGGTGCGGAGGCCCGAAGTGGACGTCGGAGATGTGGAGAATCGTCCTCACGCCGGAGCCGGGGCCTGTTACCCGATCAGCTCGCTCACGTTGCGCGAGACCTCGGCGGCCAGGAAGCCGGAGATCGCGCTCAAGATCTCCGGCCCGTGCCGCAGGGCGATGACGAAGCCTCCGATCGCGGCGAGCGCCACGGCCGGCACCGGGTAGGTCCGCACCAGCCGCTCCCACTCCAGCTCCTCGGGCAGCAGCTCGTCGAGGATCGCCTCGACGCTGGTCCCGCCCCGTGTTTCCTCGTCTTCGTTCACGAAGTCTTCCATCGCCTCTCCCTCCTTAGACGTCGTCGTCGTCCCCGCGTCCGCGCGCCACCAGCCCGAGCAGGAACCCGACCCCGGCGGCGATCAGGAGCGCCTTGCCCGGATTGTCCCGCACGTAGAAACCGACCTCGCGGGTCAGGTCGCCGGCGTCGGACCGCACCTTGTCGTAACCGCGGCGGGCCTCGTCGGCCACATCCGAGTAGCTCTCCCGCGCCCGCTCGGCGCCCCGGCGGATCTCGGCGGAAGCGCGCTCGGCGCCGCGCCGCACGTCGTCGGACACCTGGCGGTAGCGGCCCTGCACGTCGTCGCCCAGCCTCTGGAAGCGCTCGCGCGCCGCGGCTACGGTCTCGGCACCACGGCCGCGCAGCGTCTCGGCATTCCCCTCTGCTCCGTTTGGAACATCCTCAGCCATGACTGTCTCCCTATCTCTGCCTCAAAACATCTTGCTTGAAGAGATCATCGGCCGGACGGACGGCCCGGCACGGTGGATCGACACTCCCCAGTTTTAGCACGATTCATGCCCCAGGGGACCGGGATAGACTCTGCGGGACGAAAGGGAGGGATCATGGCGAACGTAACCTTCTATGGAGCGTGCGGTGTGGTGACGGGGAGCTGCACCCATCTTGCCTGGGGAGGGCACTCGGCCCTCGTCGACTGCGGCCTCTACCAGGGGGATGACGAGCTGGAAGAGCGGAACTGGAGCCCGTTCCCCTTTCCGCCGCGGGCGCTGGGCGCCGTGGTCGTCACCCACGCCCACCTCGACCACACCGGCCTCCTCCCCCGTCTGGCCGCGGAAGGCTTCTCCGGCCCGATCTACTGCACCAAGCCGAGCCGCGGGCTGATCTCGCTGGTGCTCCAGGACGCCGGCCGCCTCCAGGAGGAGCAGGTCCGCTACGCCTTGAAGAAAGGCTACAGCCGCCACCCCGCGCCCCGTCCTCTCTACACCAGCGACGACGTGCGGCGGATGCTCAAGCTGCTGCGGCCGATCCCCTTTGACCAGGAGCACGAGCTGTTCTCGGGCGTCCGCTTCCGCTACCGGCGCGCCGGCCATCTCCTGGGGGCGGCGACCGTCGAGATCACCGCCAAGGGATCGGACGGCGAGCGCCGGACCTGGTGCTTCTCCGGCGACGTGGGCCGCTACGGCGTGCCGATCCTCAAGGACCCCGAGCCGCCCCTCGAAGCGCCCGCGGCCCTGCTCCTCGAATCCACCTACGGCGACCGCGAGCACGCCGAGCAGGACGCGGCCGCGGCCCTGGGGCAGATCCTCGCGGATACCTTCGACCGCGGCGGCGTGGTCGTCATCCCGGCCTTCGCCCTGGGCCGCACGCAGGAAGTGCTCTACCACCTCGCCGCCCTGGCGGACCAGGGCCGCCTCGACCCCCACAAGGTCGTCCTCGACAGCCCGATGGCAATCGACGCCACCGAGCTCTACAAGCAGGCCGAAGCCGAGTACGACGAGGACATGGTGGCGCTGATCGACTCCGGCGACGATCCGCTCGGCGCCGGCCGCTTCGAGCGCAGCCGCACCGGAGAGCAGTCCAAGGCGCTCAATGCCCTCCGCGGCCCGCTGGTGATCGTGGCCGGGAGCGGCATGGCAACGGGCGGACGCGTCGTACACCATCTGATCCACCGGCTGGGCGATCCGCGCAACTCGGTCATCTTCGTGGGTTTCCAGGGGGCGGGCACGCGCGGCCGGGCCCTGGTCGACGGGGCCGACACCGTGGCCATCCACGGGCGGACGGTGAGGGTGCGCGCCCAGGTACACCAGCTCCACGGCCTCTCCGCGCACGCCGACCACGGCGAGCTGCTGCGCTGGTGCCAGGCGCTCCCCGGAGTGCCCGCGCGGATCTTCCTGAACCACGGCGAGGATCCGCCGCGCAAGGCGCTCTCGACCGCCATCGCGGAAATGGGCTCCGGAGCGGAATGGCCCCGCCCCAATCTGCCGAAGACGGGCGAGACCGTCCCCTGGTGAGAGCGGCGGCGATGGAGCGCCCCTGGTTTCCGCGGCAGCTCGCGCGCTACTTCGCCCTCACCCTGCGGCAGGCGAACGAGGACTCGCTCGTCCTCACCGCCTCGGCCCTGGCGTTCGTGACGGTCCTCTCCGTGGTACCGCTGCTCACGGCCTTCTCCTTCATCGGCGCGCGGGTGTTTCAGCAGTATCCGCAGCGCACGCTGGAGGTCTTCGTCCAGGTCCTCCCCTACTCCGAGGAGAGCGTGGTGGAGAAGGTCGGGGAGTTCCTGGATCAGGCCGAGACGCTGCACGGCTTCGGGCTGGCGATCTTCCTGACCACCACCCTCCTCGCCTTCTCCACCGTCGAAGAGTCGCTCAACCGGATCTGGAACGTGTCGCGGCGGCGGCCGTTCCGGGTGCGGCTGCTCTCCTTCCTGCTGCTCCTGTTCTGGGGGCCGGTGCTGATCGGCGTGACCTTCTCCAGCCTGATCGCGCTGCGGCAGAGCCCGGCGCTGCGGCAGGCGTTCGCGCAATCGCTCCTGCTCAACCTGCTCCCCCTGGCGGCCACGATCGTGGGGCTGACGACCCTGTACTGGCTGGTCCCCTACACGGCGGTGCGCTTCCGCAACGCCCTGGCGGGCGGGCTGCTGGCGGCGATCCTCCTGGAAATGCTGCGGGTGGGTTTCGGCGCCTACGTCCGCCTGTTCCAGGGGATGAACGTGGTCTACGGCAGCTTCGCCTTCGCCCTGCTCTTCATGATCTCGATCGAGCTGACCTGGACGATCATCCTGCTGGGGAGCGAAGCTGCATACACGGCGCAACACTTCCGCGTGCTCTCGCACGGCATGCACCGGCATCCGCCGGTCCAGGCGGCCTGGGTGGGACTGGCGGCGGTGGCGCTGATCGCGCGGCGGTTCGCGAGGGGAGAGTCGGTGCTCTCGCTCAATGCGCTCGCGGACCGGCTGAGCCTTCCGAGCCGGGAGATGGAGGTGATCCTCCGCCCGCTTCTGTCGCACAAAATCCTGCGGGCCTACAGCGACCAGGGCTACTTCCTGGCCTCGGATCCCCACCGCCTGAAGGCCGAGCAGGTCCTGCAGGCCTACGACCACCGGGCAGGGCGCAGCGCCGAGCTCGCCGGCGGCGACCTCCAGGAGCGTCTGGAAGAGCTGATCGGCGACTTCGCCCGCGCCCGGGCCGAGCGGCTGGGAGACCTGACCGTGGCAGAGTTGGCGAGCCCCGCTCCCCCGTCCCCGGCGTAACCCCTTGCCGCGCCGCGGCCTCCTGAGTACAATACGCGCTCCCGCGATGGGGCAGTAGCTCAGTTGGGAGAGCACCACGTTCGCAACGTGGGGGTCGAGGGTTCGAATCCCTTCTGCTCCACTTTCATTTCCTTCCGCAACTTGTGTCGTTCCAGCGAGATTCCGTGGCAGAATCGCGTTTTAAAAAACGTGGGACGACAGTACGACCAGCTACCGGCTCTGTGAGTGCTCTCAGCTCCGAGCTGGGTAGAGGCGCCAAGGGATGTGGGATACTACTTCCATGGGGAAAGTATCCGCTCTCAACGTTGCAGATCTGAGCCGTGACGAAAAGTTCGAGCTCCTCGACCGGCTTTGGGAGAGCCTGGGGCAGGATCCGGAAGCCCTACCCCTGACGAGCTCTCAGCGAGAGGAGCTGGACCGACGGCTTGACGAGCTGGAGGCCGAAGGTCCAACTGGGCTCTCGTGGGATGAAGTTGTCGCCCAAGCCCGGGCACGCTCACGGTGAAGCACATCTATCGGCCTGCGGCTGCGGATGATATCGACCGCGCCTATGCCAAGTACGAGGAGGAGCGGAAGGGCCTCGGCGAAGAGTTTCTGGCCGAAGTCACCGCGACCGCGAAGTTGGTTCTGGAGAGGCCTGCGGCCTACCCGGTGGTCGTTCGTCAGACGCGCCGAGCCCTCGTTCATCGGTTCCCGTATGGGCTGTTCTATCGAGTCCTCGGCGACATGGTCGTCTTCGTAGCATGCTTTCACACAAGCCGAAATCCTGCACTGTGGGGGCGCCGCCGCTAGGGCCGCCGCGGCTGGGGAGGCTCGGCTCCTTGCCCCCACGCCTGGGCTTCCCGCAGCCAGGACAGCAGAGAGTTCCAACTGGCGCGGAGTTGGTCCACTTTTCATTCTTTCAATTCCCGAACGACTGCGGCTCCGGCCCGACCTCGCGTGTTGTCCTCGCCTTGATTTGGTGGGACAATTCGCGCATGGCGATTTCGACGGTGGACGCAAAGCAGCGAGTAGTCCTTCCTGCGGCAAGACCCGGGGATGTCTTCGACATCCAGAACCAGGGTGAAGGCCGCCTGCTCTTGGTGCGCCTCGAACGTCCGAAGCCGGGACCCGGGATGAACATGGAAAGCTGCCTCGAGGCCATCGCCGCCACCCCTCTGCGGCCGAAGATGACCTGGGACTCCCTTAAGGCCATGACCCGGGAGCCATGATCCTCCTCGATACGAACGTCCTGATCTACGCCTCCACCGATCAGTCGCCCTTCATCGAATGGGCTCGACGCACGATTGCCGCGGGTGTATCGGAGGACGGATCGGCGGTCAATGCGGTCAGCCTCGCGGAAATCTGCGTAGGCGATGCCGAGCCGGAGACTGTTGCCGATCGGCTCCGGAGTTGGGGCATCACCCTGCTTGATGTCCCTGTTGCCGCCGCGGGACCGTGCGCGAAGGCATACCAGGAGTAGTAGGCTCCTACTCCACAGCCCCGGCTGCCACCAACATCCGGCACATCCGGATGCCGCGACGGGTCTCGATCCCGTCCCGGAGAAGCTCAGCCAGATCCATTGCTCGGAAGTCTACTCGGAAGCGCACGTCTCAGTCGCCCAGGCTGTGGCCCGGGGCGCCGTATAGGGCCGCTACCATTGCCAGGCCGACGATGGCGTAGAGCACGCGGTAACGTGCTTGCAGGCGGCAGACGCTCGCGTAGGTGAGGCCCTCGGCCAGAGCCTTGTGAGACCAACGCAGGTGAATGGGGTAAAGAGCGGCGAGTGCTGCCAGGGGACGGGGAAGGATGCCCTGGAGGGCCAGGAGGAGAAGGAGGGCGTGGGCCAGGGTGAAGAGGACCAGGCTGGCGGCGAAGGTGCGGCGCTGGCCGAAGGCCACCGCGTTGGTCCTGATGGCGTTGACGACGTCGCCTTGATGGTCGCGGATCTCCTGGGTCAGGTGGCCGGCGGCGAAGATCAGGGCGAAGAAGGTGGCCGTGGCGATACCGCGAAGGTCGATGGCGTTCCCCAGGGAGTAGCCGAGGAGGAAGTGGAGGACGCCGCCGGCCAGGTGGGCCGCCGAGCTGAGCAGCGGTCTGCCTTTCCAATTGAAGCGAGGCAGAGAGTAGAGGGCGCTCAGGCCGGCGATCGCCAGGGCCAGACAGAGAGTGCCTGGGCCGAGGCGGCTGAAGAAGAAGAGGCTCAAGGCCAGTAGGAGGGCCGCCAGACCGCCGATCTCCTTGCGGTCTACACCTCTGGCCGTGAAGACGCCGGCGGCCTTGTTGGGGTCGGCGAGGTCGGTGGTCAAACCGGACCAGTCGTTGAGCATGAAGATGTGCGCCACCAGAAGGACGTTGGCGACGGCGAGGACCGCCAGCGGCCCCAAATCCGCCGCCGTCGGGTGGCGGATCGCGAAGGCGGCGCCGAGCAGCGGCGAGCCCTGGAGGACCAGGATCTCCGGCAGACGCAGGCAGGACAGGTAGCGCGCCGCGGACGCTTTAGCCGCCGAGATGGGCTCCGGGATGGGATTACTCAGGGTGCGCATGTTCGTAGTAGAGCCTCAGCCAGAGCGCGTAGCCGGCATCCTCCGACCAGTAGTATCTAGGGACCGAGGCGGTGAGATCGTTGTGGTAAAGGAGCGGCGGATTCTTTCGCAACAGAGCGAAGTCGTCCTTGGCAAGCTGGCGCAGCACCGTCTCGATCTGTGCCGGAGTCCCCGCGCGACCCAGCAACTGGACGACGGACACCCAGATCTCCTGGCCCGGTACCTGAGTCCGCATCCGTGACTCGGGCAATTCCAGCGCGCAGCCGGCGCGCTGGAGGTCGGGCAGGCGCAGCATCGGGACCAGCGGCGCCATCCGATAGTAGACCCAGACGCGATCCTGGTCGACGACCGGACGGAGAGCTTCGCAGAGCGCGCGGCCGGCCGGCGGCCGCACCTCGGCCAGCAGCAGCAGCAGGTTCATCTGGATGGTGAGGTCGGCAGGGTTCGGATCGCTGCCCGGGTCGATGCACTGGTAAGCCTCCCGCGGCGCGAGCCAGGTGCGGTAGAGGCCCTCGCGGGTGCGATATCGGTCGAGGGTCGCCAGGGCGGCCGACAGGCGCCGGCGGTCCTGGCCGGGAGCGAGCCTCCAAACGAGCGCCGTGTCGTCGGTGTCGGGGGTGATGGCGGCGCACGCCAGGATGCCGGCGATTCCGGGAGTGTCCGGCAGGCCGTGGTAGCGCACCAGTCCGCCGGCCTCGATCTGGCCGGTGAGGTGCTGGCGGGCGCGCTGCAAACTGTCGCCGATATCGCCGAGACTGCGGGAGGCCGCCAGCGGCTCGAGCAGGTCGACCAGGAGAGAGGTGAGGAAGGTGTTCATCTCCTGCCCCGGCTCCTGGAAGCGCGTCGAGGTCGTGTGGGCAGTGAGCCAGTAGCCCGGCCCCTGCTGACGCTCACGAAGCCGCGCCGCTGCCGTCCTGAAGCCCTCTTCGAGATCCTCGTCGGCGGCCGGCTCCCGCACGGTCAGCTTGCGCTCCCCCAGGTAATGTCTCTCTCCATTCTCGGAGGCCCAGGCGAAAGCGGTCAGACGGTGCTCGCCGGGAGCGAGGCCGGCCGTGTCGAGCGGGATGCGCCAGCCGGCGGGGCTCGCCTCGTTCAGCGTAGTGCGGACGTCAGCCCGGTCGAAGAAGGTGCGGGAGGTGACGGTCTGCCGGCCGTCGATGACGACTGCCACCTGCCAGGGCGTTGCATGGCCGGCCAGCGCCCAGCCGGCGGCAGTGACCTCCTGGCCCGCGGTGACCGCGGAGGCAGGGAGGCCGTCCGCCTGGATGACGTCGAGATTGCCGCGCGTCCCGAGGAGCAGCTCCGCCGGCGCGAGGCCCTCCTGCAGGGGAGCGACGAAGGGTGCGTTCCGCCAGTCCCACGCGGCCCGCATCTGATCGGGGCCGCTGGCGACGGCGAAGATCTTCTCGTCGGTCGCGCCAGTGTACCAGAAGGCGCCGATGGCTTCGATGGCGACCGCGACGCCGACCGCGAGCAGGAAGCACACCCGCCCCACACCGCGCAGCGAGGCGACCACCGGCGCCAGCATCCACATCAGCAACGGCAGGAGGTCGGTCAGGAAACGCGGCCCCCACGAGATGCCGGCCCGCCAGTCGATCATGGCGTAGAGCAGGACCTGGAGGACGACGCCGGCGCCCATCGCCAGGGTGAGGGCGCGCTCTCCCCTATCGCCGGAATCGTGCGGCGGATGCCGCCAGACCAGGACCAGGAAGAGCAGAAACGGCGAAAAGACGAACAGCCCCCGCGTCGGGCTGAACAGCAATCCGCCGAGGCCCGAAAGCAGGTCCTGCCGGAAGAAGCTGGCGTGGGCTTTGCCGACCAGCCCATAACCGCCGGCGAAGTGGCCGGCCACGCCGAGGTTGTAGAGCAGCACCAGGCCAACCGGCAGCGCCGCCGCCGCGGCGAGCAGCGCCGCCCGGCGGCCGGCCCAGAACAGTCCGTACGCGCCCAGCGCCGCCGCGAGGATGGCGTCCGGAGGGCGGTTGGCGGCGATGAGCCCGCACAGCAACCCCGCCGCGAGCGCCCGCGGCACGGTGCACGGCCCGGTGAGGAGCAGCAGGGCGCCGATCACCAGCAGCCCAGCCATCCCGTGCTGCCACAGGGCCTGGCTGCTGATCACCCAGGTGGCGGTGCCGAAGGCATAAGCCAGGGTGAGCAGCAGTGCGATCCGCGCCGCCACCCGGCGCCGCAGCAGCAGGTAGAGGAGCGACGCGGAAAGCGCCGCGATGAGCGAGGCGGAGAGCTTCTCCATGATCCTCGCCATGTGGTCCAGCCGCGCATCCGTCCAACCGCGCAGGTGCAGGTAACCGACCGCGGGAAGGTAGAGCGGCGCGATGAGCACCGGCAGCACCACGGGATACATCGAGATGGTGTGGCCGCCCTCCACCGGCAACATCCAGAAGGCCGTGTCACCTCGTCCCTGGGCGGCGAGCGGCGCGATCGGATCGAGAAGGACGGTCTGGTGATGCCAGATCGCGAACGGCAGGTAGCGCGCCGGGTAGCAGTCGCCGGCGCTGATCGCCCGCCGGTTGACGTTGTAGACCAGCAGGCAACAAAGCCCGATGAGCAGGCTCGCCCTCAGATCGCGCCTGCGCAGGAACCTGCCGGCCGGGGTCATGGTTTCATGCTCACGCACACTGGCTTCCCACGGGATCCTGGCTCCACTACAAGACTGACGGGAGGTGAAGCCGGAGGCTAGCACAAGGCGCAGCACCCGCCAAGCTCAGCGGGTCCGATACAATCTACGTCTTGCGACCCATGCAGCTGGGAGGTCCATGATGAGCGCAGGGCATCGAGTCGGTCTCTTGGTGGCGTTGGCTCTCGCGGTTCCCCTCGAAGCTGACGCAGCGCCTCCATCGGCGGAGGCGCTGTTCGCGGAGTGGCGAACCTTCGAAACGCCGCCCTCTCACGAAGGCGCGCCGGACTACCGGGCGTCGACGTTCGAACGGCGGCGGGCGGAGCTGGCGCGGTTTCGCGAGCGGCTGGCTGCGCTCGAGGCGGGCACACCTGCGACCGACGCGCGGATCGACCTCGCCCTCCTGCGCGCCGAGATGAACGGGTTCGACTTCAACCTGCGCGTCCTTCAGCCCTGGGCCCGCGATCCCGCCTTCTACGCCACGGTCTGGACTGACCAGAGCGACACACCGGCGCACGAAGGTCCGAACGCGCACGGATTGGTCGAGCTCTGGACGTACTCCTTCCCGCTGTCACCGCAGGATGAAGCGCGCCTGACGGCCGAGCTGCGCCCGATCCCCGCCTTCCTCTCCCAGGCGCGAGAGAATCTGACCGGCAACGCGCGCGACCTCTGGACGACCGGCATCGGAACGATGCGCGGTCAGATCGACGCCCTGACCGATCTCGAGCAGAAGGTCGCCTCCGGCGGCCAGGAGCTTCGCAAGGCCGCCGCGGAGGCACGCAAGGCGACCTCATCCTTCGTCGCCTGGCTCGAGGAGAAGGCGCCGTCGAAAACCGGCCCCTCGGGAATCGGCAAGGAGAGCTACACCTGGTCGCAGCAGCACGTACACCTCCTGCCCATGACCTGGGAGGACGAGGTGGCGATCCTCCGGCGCGAGCTGGCGCGAGCGCACGCGTCGCTCAAGCTCGAGGAGGAGCGAAATCGCCGCCTGCCCCCGATGACCGCGGCCCCGGACGACGCCGAGTATCAGCGCCGCGCCGACCGGGCGATCCGCAAGTTCATCGCCTTCCTCGGCGAGCGCAATCTCTACCCGGTGCGCGGCACCATGGACGCCGAGCTGCGCGAGCGCCGGGGCTCGTTCGTGTCGATCGAGCGGCGGAACTTCTTCGCCATCGCCATGCACTACGATCCGCTCACTCTCTATACGCACTCCTCGCACTGGTGGGACCTGGCGCGCATGCGCGACGAACCGCACCCGAGCCCCGTCCGGCGCGGCCCGCTCCTTTACAACATCTGGGACGGCCGCTCCGAGGGCATGGCCACGGCCATGGAAGAGCTCATGCTCCATGCCGGCCTCTTCGACGACGAGCCGCGGGCGCGCGAGATCGTCTGGATCATGCTCGCCCAGCGCGCCGCCCGCGGGCTCGCCTCGCTCTACCTGCAGGCCAACGAATTCGACCTCGCGCAGGCCAAGGCCTTCCAGGTCCAATGGACCCCACGCGGCTGGATGCGCCCCGACCTCGACCTTCTCGGCTTCGAGCAACAGCTCTACCTGCGCCAGCCGGGCTACGGCACGAGCTACATCACCGGCAAGGTTCAGCTCGAGGACCTGATGCGCGAGCGGACCCATCAGCTCGGCGACGCCTTCACCCTGAAACGCTGGTTCGAGGAGGTCTACTCCGCCGGCATCATCCCGGTTTCGCTGATTCGCTGGCAGCTCACCGGCAACGGCGAGGAGTAGGGCTCGGACCTTGCCTATGGCGCGTAGGTCACGATGAGCGTGGGTCGATGGCTGCTGGTCGCGGCGTCTCCTGAGTCGTAGTAGATCAGATCGGTCAGCCCATCGCTGTCGTCCGGACGATGGAAGTAGAGGCGGAGCTGCGTCGTGCCCGACTTGTTGATGGCGGCCAGGGCATCGCTGGAGAGGTAGCTTTCCGAAAAGTCGCCGTCATTGAGCGCCGGAGTCAGGGCGGCGCCCATCTTCACGGTCTCGGCCGCTTGGAAGTCGCTCGCCACCAGGTCCGTCGAGACACCGAAGCCGCCCGATTTGACGTCAGCCAGAATGGCCCCGTGGGTCAGGAAGGGATTGATTCCCGAGACGTTGGCTTTCCGGTGCAGGCGGAGCCGAGCGCGGAGAATGGTGGCGCCGGCTGGAATGGCGGACGTGTCGAAGGACAGGAATCCCTTGTGCTGCGCATTGGTCCAGCTATCCCCGACCTGGATCGAACCTCCGGCGAGGTTGGATACCGTTCCGCCGACGCTGCTGTTCTGAGAGCTCTCGCCCACCGAACCGTCCTGCGCGGCGATGGAGGTAAAGCTGAGCGATGGCGAGAAGGAGATCAACGGCAGGCACGTGGTCACCTTGAGGTTGTCCAGGAAGTGATCGGTCGGGTTGGCGAAGGCTTCGGGCTCGGTCGCCTCGAAAAAAATCCGGATCGTCTGGCCTGCCCACGGCGTGAGATCGATGCTGGGCTCGGTCATCCACTGCTCTGGCCAGCCGTCCGAACGCAGATCGACGACGGCGAGCGTGTTCCAATTCCTTGGGTCGACGATCGAGACCCACAGGAAGTCCCAGTTCCCTTCCTCGTCGGTCTGCATGAGCCAGGAGTAGTCCAGCTCGGCGCGGACGGCCCCGGTCGGGATGGTCACGTCCGCGAACACCGAATCGAGCCGCTGCAGGCGGAGAGCCTTGCCGTTGACACCGCCTCCGGCGGGCGCCGCCACGATCTCTCCTCCATTCACGACCAGGCCGGGCGTCGTTCCCGCCTCGAAATCCCAGGTCCGCGTCGTACAATTGCCGGCCACGCCGCCTGTCGAATAGGCAAGGCCATACTCTTGGGGGCCGAGCGGTACGGCCGTGCCGGTGATCCGGACGAGCCAGGTGCCGGCCGCCGGATTGCTCACCACGACCTGCTCCTGGTTGTCCACCGAGTTGCCCGTCTTGACCGCCGGCATGCCCGGATTGCCGGCCGACAGAGCCCATGCCTTGTAGATCGTGCCGCCCGGCGCCGCCAGCTCGAGAGTAAGGTTGTTGATCAGGGCGTTCGCGGCTAAGGCCTCCGCCGCCGGGTCGTCCCAGGCCAGGGTCGCCTTGAGCTCCGGAGTGCCCGAGGTGACCGAGATGGAATAGGTCTTCACCTCGCCCTGGGCGATCGTGTCCCTGCCCCACTGGCGGCCGGAGCCGTCGCCGAGAGTGCCGTTGTCGGCGCGCAGCAGGTCGATCAGGGCTTTGGCGTCAACCGCGCCGTACCCGAACATGTAATCGGGTCCGGCCGTGCCGAGATCCTTGGCGGTGTGAATGAGCATCGCCTTGACCAGCGCCGCCAACGGCCGGTCGGTCGGCCCACCGTGCCCCTGGGCGCGCCAGTCCTGGAGAAAGAGCGCCAGCGTGCCGGCGACCGCGGGCGTGGCCATGGAGGTGCCGCAGATCGGACCACCGTCGAGGGTCGCGCTGTAATCGTTCCCCGTGACGGAGGAATAGATCCCCATCTCGCCGGTGACGGCGCCGGTCTCGCATCCGGGAGCGACCACGACGGGCTTCAACCGGCCGTCATCACAGGGACCCCAGCTCGAAAACGCGGTCATCGAGCCGCCGTCCGAGTTGATGGCGCCTACGTGGATCGGGTTTTTCGCGCAAGCAGGCGGGGCCATGGTGTGATATCCGCCGCCGCAACCATAGATGCGTTCGTTGCTGGCGGACCAGGTCACGAGCATCGGCCGGCCCACCGCGGGGTTGTCGCCCCGCACGATGCCGTCGATCAGCCGCGCCGCCTGGCCGTAATCGCCCTCGACGCCGCAAATCCCGTAGTACTTCGCGAGATTGCTGCCGAGCGAGTTTGTCGCGAGGTCGATGTTGTAGCTGTTGGCAGCCAGCGCATAGTCAGACTCGATGTCGCCGGCGTTGTCCCAGAAGGAGATCGTGCCTCCGGTCTCTTCATAGCCCGCGGAATAGACGAATGCCAAGGGGGCCACACCGCGCGCCCGCCAGAAATCCGATCCGCTGCCGTTCCCGGCCGCGGTGCCGGCGACGTGCGTCGCATGGTCGATCACGTCAGAATCGTCGATGACCTGGGCGCGGCTGCCGAAGATTCCACTGAACGTGGAGTGATCCTCCTCCACCGCACCTCCGTCGAAAACGAAGAGGCGGACGTTCGCGCCGTTCAGGCCGTAGGGAGCCGCCTGGACAGTGTTGACCTTCATCTGGGCGCGGACGCCGTCGTTGGTCGGCGACAGCGGCATGGGCCCCTCCTCAACCCACAGGACCTCTTCGAAAGCCGCCAGCTCGCCGGCCCGCTTCTCCGGCACCCAGAGGGTCAGGCCGTGGAGGCCCTTGACCGGCTCCATGGCCACGCCGCCGACGGCCGCGGCGAGCGCGCTCCCCCGTTCCAGGGGAACGTCCTTGTGGAGCTGGACGAAGGTCATCACCCAGCCGGGATGGGCGGGATCGCGGGTCCACTCGCCAAACTGCCCCGCGCGCACCCGGGGATGGAGCTTCATGGAGGCGTCCCAGGGCGCCAGCCAGCGCACCTGAGAGAGCCGGGGGATCCGAGCCAGGCGCTCCACCGGCACCGCCGCGATCCAGGCGTTCCCGGTGGCGTAGGGACCGAGATCGAGACCGTCCCGCGACAGGGCCCGGGCCTCCTCAGGCGTCGGCGGCACATGGAGCTGGACGAGGACGTGAATCGTCCTTTGACCCTGCTGGGCGGCGACCGCGGCCCGCGCGGTCAGACCGGCCATGGTTTCGGAGGGCACGCGCGCGGGCGGCGTCAGGGTCCCGGTGAGCAGCCGGATCTCGTAGCGGGAATCCTCCGCACCAACGGCCGCGCCGGCGAAGCCGAGGCCGAAGAGACAGAGGAGGCAGGCGAACAGGCCGCGGCGCAGGCGGCTCGCCTCTCGGGGTCCGTTCAGAAGCATGGAAGTCTCCTTGGACTGCAGGCGCGCCCCGGCGAATTCCGGGAGGGCCTCTACAGGAGATGCGCAGAACGGAACCGGACGGGGACATCACAGGCTGCGGCGAGCTGCCGGGCGGCGGCTTTCGGGGAGCCGACGCAAGAGATTGGAGCAACGCCGCAAGGTTTCGGCGGCTCGCCGAAAACCATCGTCGCCCGGCGATGAGATTTCGGACGGTGGCCATAAGCTTTGGGAACATGCCGAAAGGGTTTGGGGTCATCCGGAAAGCCATCGGCGACCGCCGATGGGTTTTGGACGAGCGCCGATACGTATCGGCGAGCCGCCCATGAGGATTGGAGAGGCGCCGATGAGCGTGGACGGCCGGCAATGAGTTTTGGAGCCAGACGAATGGCCATTGGAGACTCGCCGATAAGCTTCGGCGGCCGCCTATAGGTTTTGGAGCGGCGGCTATGAGCTTTGGAGCTTCGCCCATGGCCTTTGGCGGGCCACCGATAAGGTTCGGCAGGCGGCAATGGCTTTCAGGCAGCCGGCTATCGGTTTTGGCGAGACGCCGATAAGTATTGGCGGGCGGCATGGCTTTCAGGGAGTCGGCTATGAGTTTTGGAGGAACGGCGAAAGTGTTCGGAGACATCCGAAAGGTCATCGCCGGCCGCCGAAGGATTTTGAACAAGCGCCAATAGGTATGGGCGAAGCGCCCATGAGGATGGGCGAGACGCCGACGAGTTTGGGCGGCCGGCTATGGGTTTCCGGGAGACAGCTATAAGTTTTGGAGAGACGCCGATAGTTATCGGCGTGCTGCCAATAAGCATTAACAAGTGACTATCGACTTCAAGGAGTCGGCGATCGGTTTTGGTGCGACGCCAACGGGCCTCCCTGCGGCGGGTGGAGGACCAGCGAGTAGAAGGCGTTGACCACCGGCGCGCCCCGAAGACGATCGACATCGCTACCGGTGGTGTGCCCTTCGCTCCGAAGGCCAGCAGGACGCAGAAGGCCCCGACCGCTCCCACCGTGCCGGCCAGGAGCGACCAGAGCGCACCTTTCGCGGGGAACGTCCAGACCGCTCGCGCAATTGGAGATCGCGATTTTATTCGCCTGCGGTATCATTTACCTTCAGACATGCCGAGCGAGCCACACAAAAGACCGCCTTTCGATTCTTTGCCTGTGATCCTGCGTCAGGAGGCTCGATGCCCTCCTTGAGGGATGAGATTTTGGCGGAGTTGACCCGCGGGGAAGCGCATCTGGCTGACCTCGAACGGCAACGCCAGGCTGCACGCTCCCGGATGGAGGCCCTGCGCGGAGAGCTTGCGAGCCTCTCGGCGGATGGACCGATCCTGCCCCTCCCGCCGCTTACTGAGGAGTCCCTGGCACCGGCGACGCCAGCTGAAAAGGTCCGGCTGTTCCGGGCTCTGTTCAAGGGTCGCGAAGACATCTTCCCCACGAGGTTTGTCAGCAAGAAGACGGGGAAGGCCGGCTATGCTCCCGCTTGCGCCAACAAGTTCGTTCGCGGAGTCTGCGATCTTCCAAGAGTCAAGTGCAGTGAGTGCCCGAACCAAGCCTTCAACGCTGTGGACCACCGGGTGGTTCTCGATCATCTGCGCGGCCGGCACGTGATGGGAGTCTACCCTCTGCTCGATGACGAGACCTGCTGGTTCCTCGCAATCGACTTCGACAAGGCGTCCTGGCAGGAGGACGTCGGGGCGTTTGCCGAGACCTGCCGAGCCCTGGAGGTTCCGGTGGCCGTCGAACGGTCACGGTCCGGCAATGGCGCTCACGTCTGGTTTTTCTTTGGGGCGCCGGTGGCGGCGAGTATCGCCCGGAAAATGGGCTGTTCTCTCCTCACAGAGACGATGTCCCGGCGGCATGAGCTCAGCATGGGGTCGTACGACCGGCTCTTTCCCAACCAGGACACCATGCCACGCGGAGGCTTCGGGAATCTCATCGCGTTGCCGCTGCAGTTTGAGCCGCGCCAGCAGGGGAACAGCGTGTTTGTGAATGAGGCATTCCAAGCGTACGACGACCAGTGGAGCTACCTCGCCTCCCTGCCGCGGATCGCTCCTTCATTTGTGGAAGGCCTCGCGGCCGAGGCGACGCGGCGAGGGCTCGTGGTCGGCGTCCGCCTCGCCGAGCTGTCCGACGAGGAGGACTCAACGCCGTGGCGACGCCGGCCTTCGGGCCGTCCTCGGCAGCTGCCCATCTCGGAGCCTCTGCCGCGAGAGGTGCGCGCGGTGCTCGCGCAACGCCTCTTCGTCGAGAAGGCGAGCCTCCCATCCCCACTTCTGAATGAGATCAAGCGCCTCGCCGCGTTTCAGATTCCCGAGTTCTATAAGAAGCAAAGCCTGCGGCTTTCCACGGCGCTGACGCCACGGGTGATCGCCTGTGCTGAGGATCTTGCGCAGCATGTCGCGTTGCCGAGAGGGTGCCTCTGCGACTTGGAAGAGCTTGTCCAGGGGCATGGAGCGGCGCTAGAGGTC